>JAOZSP010000095.1 GCA_029939615.1 Candidatus Izemoplasma sp.
GCAAGTTATGAAAGAAGTTTTAATCTTTTAAAGACAGTTAAGGAAATTGATAAAACAACACTAACAAAATCAGGTATTATGGTTGGAATTGGTGAAACAAATACTGAAATATTTGATTTGATGGATGATTTAAGAGAAATAAAGTGTGATATATTGACAATAGGACAATATTTACAACCGTCAAAAGAACATGTTGAAGTAAATGAATATGTTTCATTAGAAGACTTTGAATTATATAAAAATCAAGGTAAAAAAATAGGATTTAGGTACGTTGCTTCAGGACCATTAGTTAGAAGTAGTTATCAAGCCTATAAACAATTCAAAGGAGAACGAGAATGAAAAGAACAGCTCTTTATGATGCTCACGTAAAAAATGGAGCAAAAATTGTTAGTTTTGCAGGATTTGAAATGCCGATTGTATATACATCAATAACTGAGGAACATAATTATGTTCGAGAGAAATGTGGATTGTTTGATGTTTCTCATATGGGTGAGATTTGTGTAAGAGGAACAGAAGCAGAAAAGTTTGTTGATTCTATCTTCACAAATGACTGTTTAACACAAAATGATAATCAAGTTTTATACGGAATGATGTGTTATCCTGATGGGGGAGTAGTTGACGATTTGTTAGTTTATAAGTTTCACAAAGAACACTTCTTATTAGTTGTTAATGCTTCTAATGTTGATAAAGACTTTGCATGGGTTACGGAAAACAATAAATTTGATTGTAAAGCTACTAATGAGTCTGATAATTTTAGTGAAGTAGCATTACAAGGACCATACGCGCAGACGTTATTGCAACAAATAACCGATTTTGATTTAAACGATATAACGTTTTTCACATCGAAAATGATTAATGTGAATGGCGCAACATTCCTAGTTTCAAGAACTGGATATACAGGTGAAGACGGATTTGAGATTTACGGAACTCATGATGATGTTGTTGATGTTTGGGATGTATTAATGGAAAAAGGTGGAGAAAATATATCACCAATAGGTCTTGGAGCAAGAGATACACTGCGTTTTGAAGTATCATTACCTTTATATGGAAATGAGCTATCAAAAACAATAACGCCGCTTGAAGCAGGATTGGGTTTTGCGGTTAAATTAGAAGCTGGTGATTTTATTGGAAGAGATTTTTTAGTAAAACAAAAGCAAAACAGAACAACTAGAAGAATTTGTGGACTTAAATTACTTGACAAAGGAATTCTTAGACACGGATATAAGGTGTTTCATAATGAAAAACTAGTAGGGGAAATTACAACTGGGTATAAATCACCTAGTACTGGTGAAACTGTCGCTTTAGCAATGGTTGATCGTCCTTACGAGAAAATGGGTACTGAACTATTTGTAGAAATACGTGGAAAAATGAAAAAAGTTATTGTAAGAAGTAAAAAGTTTTATAATAAAAATTATAAGAAATAAGAGGAGGAGAAGTAATGAGCAAAATTGTAGAAGGTTTATATTACACAAATACTCACGAGTGGGTTAAAGTACAAGATGGGTTCGCATACATAGGTATTACTGATTATGCCCAAGAAAGTCTTGGAGAAATTGTTTTTGTTGAATTACCTGAAGAGGAAAGTTCACTTGAAGCAGGAGAAGAACTAGGAGCAATAGAAAGCGTTAAAGCTGCTAGTGATATTTTAAGCCCAGTAACTGGTATAATTGTTGAAGTTAATGATGAACTAGAAGACAGCCCGGAATTACTTAATGAAGATCCTTATGAAAACTGGATAGTTAAAATAGATCTTGAGAGTAAAAGTGAACTACATAAATTGCTAAATTCAACTGAATACAAAGAAATTTGTGAGTAGGAGGATTAGCAATGTTTAAATATCTTCCTCATACTAAAAAAGATATTGAAGAAATGTTAAAAGTTATTGATGTTAATAGCATTGATGACTTATTTCTTGAGATACCGGAAGAATTAAAAAAACTAGATCTTAATTTTCCAAACGGATTAAGTGAACTAGAAATTTATGATAAATTTAACATTCTAGCAAATAAGAATAAGAACTTAATTCCTTTTGTTGGTGCTGGAGCATATGATCACTATACTCCATCAGTGATTAAACATTTGATTGGACGTCAAGAGTTTTTAACAGCGTATACACCATACCAACCAGAAATATCGCAAGGTACTTTACAATACATTTTTGAGTATCAAAGCATTATTGCAGAATTAACTAATATGCATGTCTCTAATGCGTCAATGTACGATGGGGCTACAGCTACAGCTGAAGCCATGTTTATGGCGACAAACGTTCGTAAAAGAACCAAAATATTAATATCAAAAACAGTAAATCCTAATATTGTTAATGTTGTAAAAACATACGCAAAATATCGTGGCTTTACCGTTGATTTTGTTGATGAGAAAAATGGGATAACAGATATTGATGATTTTAGAAAAAATAACTCAAAAGAATATGCTGGAATCATTGTTCAAAACCCTAATTATTATGGAATAATTGAGGATTTATCAGATTTCCGTGAAATACTAGATGATTCAAAAGGATTACTAATCATTAATAGTGACCCTAGTTCATTAGCGCTATTAAAATCACCCGGTGAATATGGAGCTGATATCGCAGTAGGTGATTGCCAAACATTAGGTATTCCTCTATCATTCGGAGGACCATATATTGGGTATTTAGCAACTACCAAAAAGTTAATGAGAAAAATGCCTGGAAGAATTTGTGGAGTCACAGAAGACACAGATGGTAAGAGAGCTTTTGTGTTAACTTTACAAGCTCGAGAACAACACATAAGACGCGAAAAAGCAAACTCGAATATATGCTCAAATCAAAGTCTAATGGCCTTATTTGTTACAGTGTATACCGCAGTAATGGGTAAACAAGGTTTAGTTGAAGCACAACAAAAATCTTTTAATGCAACTCATTATTTATATGAACAAATATTGAAATTAGACAAGTTCTCTGAAGTATACAAGCAACCCTTCTTTAAGGATTGTCTTGTAAAATCAGATATTGATTCTGAAATTATTAATGAGAAACTATTAGAAAAAGGTATTTTAGGACCTCTAAATTTAGGTAAATACGATAAATCAAAAAATAACTTATTATTGTTTAGCGCAACAGAAAAACGATCTAAAAAAGATATTGATTTATTAGTTAGTATATTGGAGGTGCTATAATGTATTACGATAAACTAATATTTGAAATCTCAAATTCAGGACGTAAAGGTTATAGTTTACCTGATTTTGGTATAAGTAATTATGAAATACCTAAAGATTTACTAAGAAAAGAAGAAGCAATATTACCTGAAGTAAGCGAACTTGAAGCAGTAAGGCATTATACAAATGTAAGTTTTAAAAACTTTGGTATTGAAAAAGGATTTTATCCACTAGGATCATGTACTATGAAGTATAATCCTAAAATTAATGAGGATATTTCTAGTATGCCAGGATTTAACTTGCATCCTTATCAACCAATTAGTACAATTCAAGGTTCTTTAGAAATTTACTATGAAACTCAGAGAATATTATCGGAACTAAGTGGATTACATACATTCTCACTGAACCCTTATGCGGGAGCACATGGTGAACTTGTTGGATTAATGATAATGCAAAAGTATCACCAAGACAGAGAAGATTTCAAACGAACAAAAGTTATTGTACCTGACAGTGCACATGGTACAAATCCAGCTAGTGCAGTTGTTGCTGGATTTGAAAGTATAGAAGTAAAATCAAATCCTGATGGTACTGTCAATGTTGAGAGTCTAAAGGAATTATTATCAGATGAAGTTGCTGGAATAATGCTTACTAATCCAAATACCGCTGGAATTTTTGAAAAAGAAATCTGTGAAATAGCAGAATTAGTTCATGACGCTGGAGGATTACTATATTATGATGGAGCAAATTTAAATCCGATTTTAGGCGTTGTTCGCCCAGGAGATATGGGATTTGATATTATGCATATTAATCTTCATAAAACATTCTCGACACCTCATGGTGGTGGAGGACCTGGTAGTGGACCTGTAGGTGTAGTTGAACATTTAGTAAAATATTTACCAACTCCAGTAGTTAAAAAAGTGAATAATGAATACATTATTGAAGATGAAAATGATACTGCAATTGGACAAATTTCACACTTCTATGGGAATTATGGAGTAGTAATAAAAGCATATACATATTTACTGTCAATAGGAAAAGAAAACTTTGCAAATGTTGGAAAACATAGTGTTTTAAATGCCAACTATATAAAAGAATCATTAAAAGATCTTTATTTGTTACCAATCAAAGGTGTTTGTAAACACGAATTTGTTTTTGATGGATTAATTGATAAAAGTAATCATGTAACAACACTTGATGTTGCAAAAAGATTACTTGATTATGATGTTCATCCTCCAACTATATATTTCCCACTAACAGTTAAAGAGGCTTTAATGATTGAGCCAACTGAAACTGAAAGCAAAGTAGCAATTGATAGTTTTATCGAAGTTATGAGAAAAGTAGCAATTGAAGCAAAAGAAGATCCTGATTTAGTTAAAGGAGCACCATATAACACAGTTGTAAAAAGACTTGACGAGGCTCAAGCAGCTAGAAAACCAATTGTTAAATATCGTGATTTACTAACATGAGAGATTTAGTGATTATTGGCGCTGGTCCTGGAGGATTTGATACAGCAATATTCGCAAAAGAACAAGGATTAGATGTTGTTTTAATCGAAAAACATAAAGTTGGAGGAACTTGTTTGAATTATGGTTGTATTCCTACTAAAGCCTTATATCATAATGCTAAAACAATCAAGAATATGGATGATTTAGGTATTTTTGGTGTCAAAGTAGATAAGTACAAAATTGATTATGACATAATAAAAGAAAGAAAAGAAAGCATTGTAAAGTCACAAGTAAAGAATATTCTAACAACAATAAAAAAGCTAAAAGTAGATTTAATTGAAGGTAGCGCTACAATTATTGATGCTAATACTGTACTTGTTAATGATGAAAAAATCTCTACTAAGAATATAATAATTGCTACAGGATCTAGCCATAAAGAATTACAATTTGAAGGTAATGATTTAGCTGTTGTTCATAATTCTAAGGATATTTTATCACTTAAACAATTTCCAAAGAAAATGGTTGTAATTGGCGCTGGAGTGATTGGTTGTGAAATGTCTTCTATTTTTAATCAATTTGATTGTGAAGTATCTTTAGTTGAGTATGAAAAAGAAATCTTACCACCACTTGACTATGAAATAAAGAAAAGAGCTAGAAATTTGTATAAAAGAAATGGTATCAAAATATATACAAATTCAGCCTTAATCAAAGTAATTAAGAAGAATGATGTTTATTACGCTATTGTTAGTGCAAAAGGTAAAGAAATAGAGATAGAAACTGATTATGTCTTAGTATCTACAGGTCGTAAGCCATATCTTGAAAGTATCAATCTTGATGAAATTGGGATTGCGTATTCTAATACTGGAATTAAGACAAATGAATTTTTTGAAACTACTGTTCCTAATATTTATGCTATTGGTGATGTTACTGGTATTATGATGTTAGCTCATAAAGCTACTTATGACGGGTATAAAGTTGTATCTCATATTCTTGGTAAAAATATGGATATCAATTTTAATCATGTACCTAGTGTTGTTTTTACATTTCCAGAAATTGCTTCAGTAGGAGTAAATGAGATAGATTTAGAAGGAACTAATTATAAGAAGAATAAGTATATGTTTAAAACTAATGCCAAAGCTCAATGTTTAAATGAAACAGACGGTTTTGTTAAAATGCTTGTTGATGAAAACAATATTTTAGTAGGCTGTCATATTATTGGACCTCATGCCTCTGATTTGATTCATGAAGTTACAAGTATGATGTATAAAAAGATTGATATCGATGAATATAAGAATATTATCCATGCTCATCCAACGATTAGTGAAGTAATTGGTGAGTGTATAAAAGGGTTTAGTTGATAAAAATTTACTGTATTTACTGTATTTAAATAGTTGATTTCTATATATTGTAGAAATCAACTATTTTTTTGTATGAAAAAAGACACATATTATTAATTATGTGTCCTTAAGTACATTGTTTATTACTGTTTTTATTCGTAAAAGAATTCACCGCGTTCATAATTATATGGTCCACTAGTAAGTACTAGGTCATCGAATGCAATTAATTCAATAAATGTCGAACTTAAATTAGATGAACTAACAGGATTAAAGTAAAATGAATTTCGCAATATGTTTGAAGATGGAATAGCGTTACCACTAGAGTTGATTCTTCCTCGATAACTATTAATTATTATTCCGTGAATTGGTTGAATTAATTCGTCCTCTATAAAGATATAGTTTAATGAAGTATTTCTCGCAGCTGCAAAAAACACACCATTTACATTTAGTCTTGAGTTTACCGCGTCGATATATATTGATTCTTCTGTATAAATAAACCAATCCCATTCATTAGGTAAAGCTGATGAACTATGTGATTCCCATAAAGAATTAACTTTGACATTGTCTTTAGTTATTAATGTGAATCCCCATTCAGCTCCAG
>JAOZSP010000096.1 GCA_029939615.1 Candidatus Izemoplasma sp.
TATAATTAGAAATCGCAATGCTAATAAAGTCACCAATAAATCCATCAACCATTGGGTGTGTTGTTCCTTCCCCAAATAGTTTACTATCAAGAATTTCCTGTTTTGAAAGTAACTTAAATTTATCTGAAAAAGCTTTATTAAAGTTTTCTTTAAATAATTCGTGTTTTTCGTCTTGAACAAAGAAATTTGTTGCTCTAGGTTCTAAAGATGTTTTTCTTTTGAGTAAATCAGTTACTTCTTTATGGTTGTATAGAGGTGTTTCTTCAACATCAGTTAGACCGTGATCAGCAATACAAATAACTAAAGTATCATCAGTTATATTAGATAATAAATCCTCGAAATCATTATTCAAATCTTTTATAATTTGTTTTACTTCATTACTATTAACACCATATTTATGTTGGCTCAAATCTGGTTCAACCCAGTAAACGTAGTTAAATGATTGATCACTGTTATGTGTTGTTAGTAGAACTTTTTCTATTTCTTCTTTAAACGATTCTGATCCACCTTCTCTGAATGAAGGAAAAAATTCATTAGCAGTTATATTTGGATTTATATCAGTGATTTGCTCATATATTTTTTTGAATGACAAATATTTTTCACGTAAATCTTCATCGAATGTTTCTCCGGTGTAAAAATCTGTATTTAAGAAAACGACAAGATTTGTGTCTTCATTTTTGAAATATTGAACCCATCCTAGATGTCCATTTGAGACTGGTGGTAGTCCTGATAAAACAGCATCAGTTGCTGCTACAGTTGTGGGAGGGAAGACACTAGTAATTTCTTTCTTAAGGTATTTTTGTAAAGCATCTTTTTGGGTTAAATGCTTTTTAATAACATTAACACCTAAACCATCTAATAAAATATAAATAATATGGTTATAGTTTTTAGCTAATTTGTTATCCAAAATGGGTATAGTACTATATTTAACATCTACACCATAGTGTTTTAATATTGAGTTTGTTACGTTTAAAATTGAGTTATTATAATCTGGGTAAACAAGTTTCATTGAACCACTCCTATTATCAAATTATATCAAAAGATTTGAGATAAAAAAATAAAAAACGTAATTATTCACGTTTTCTATTTAATATAATTGATTAATAGCTTAATCGTTGCTTCAATTCCATCAATATGAGTTCTTTCCATTCCATGTGAAGCGTGAACTCCGGGACCAATTAAAGCTCCTTTGAAATCATTACCACCTCGAATTGCAGCAGAAACATCACTACCGTAATATGGATAGATATCAATAGCATGATTAATTTTGTTCGATTTTGCGATTTCAATTAGTTTATTCGTTAGGTTGTAGTCGTATGGTCCACTTGAATCCTTTGGACAAATAGACACATCGTATTCAGTACATGTTAAATCGTCACCAATACATCCCATGTCAACGGCAATCATTTCGTCAAGTTCAGGAATATATGATGCACCATGTCCAACTTCCTCATATGTTGATATGATAAATTTTATTGTGTATTGTGGTGTTATGTTGTTTTCTTTTAGATATTTGATTAATCCAAAAATACTTGCTACATTTATTTTATCATCTAGGAAACGTGATTTTACAAAACCAGTTTTAGTGATTGTTGTTTTTGGATCAATAAAGATAAAGTTTCCTACTTCAATACCTAGTTTTTTTACGTCTTCAGCGTTTTTAATGACTTCATCAAGACGAACATACATTTTTTCAGGTGTTCTTTCTTTTTTGCTAGCGTCTTTAAAGACGTGAGCTGCTGGACTTGTCGATAAAAATGTACCGGTATAATCTTTGTTGCTGCGTGTTCTAATCGTACAATATTCACCATCTAGTGTTGGCCAGATTGGTCCACCTATAGTTGTAAATTTAATTTCACCTTTAGCATTTATGCTACGAATCATTGCTCCTAGGGTATCAACGTGAACACTTAATCCTACTTTATAATCTGTTTTACCTGGGAAAGTAATAATCAGGTTGCCTTTTTTAGTTTTTTCAGTTTGCAAATTATAAAGATTTGCCTCTTTTTCAATTCTTGGAATTATTTTAATTGGATAGCCACTTGGACTAGGAATTAATAATATTTCTTGTGCTAATTTTAAAATATATTTTCTATCTAATTGCATTATTTTCACCTCATGTTATTATAACATAGATATACAATAATGAGAATATCTGTGTTATAATTGTGTCGAGGTGATAATATGATTGTTGTGTTTGGTGGAGCGTTTAATCCTGTTACTAATGCTCATATAAAAGTGTATGAGTATCTCACTGACAAATTTGTGAAAGCTGAATTTGTTTTTTTGCCTGTAAGTAGTGCTTATACTAAAAGTGATTTAGTTAGTGATTATCACCGTGTTAATATGTTAGAAATTGCTTTGAAAGAGAAAGAGAATGCTAGTGTTAATCATATTGAGATTACCGATAGTAATTTTTTAGGAACATATCAATCTTTGATAAGAATCGCTGATCGATATGCAGATGATGTTTGTTTTGTTGTTGGAGCTGATAATCTTCAGGGTATGGAAGAATGGATAAACATTGAAGGTATTTTGGCTGATTTTAAGATTATTGTTTTAGGAAGAAATAAGATTAATTCTAAGAAACTGATTTTAGGAAATGAAATACTTAATAGATTTCTAAATAGTTTCATTATATTTGAGGATTTTGATGTAGATATTAGTTCGACAGGGTTTAGAGAAAGTTTTGAAAAGAATCTAGTACCTGAAGAAGTGTATAAATATATAATGGAAAACGAGCTGTATCGAGGTGATGATAATGTATAGTAACGGCTTAATAAAAGTGGCAAGTGTTACTCCAAAGTTGAAAGTTGGTAATCCACAATATAACGTTGCAGAAATGTTGAACGTTTTAAATGATGTTAAGGCAAGTATTACAGTGTTCCCGGAACTAAGTGTTACTGCGTATACTTGTAATGATTTATTTTTTCAAGAAAGTTTGTTGAGTAATACTAAAAAAGCTATTACTCATTTATTAAAAGAAAATAAGTACCAAGGTATTGTTGTTATTGGTGCTCCTTTAGAAGTTGATGGTGTTTTATATAATTGTGCATTTGTTATTCAAGGAAGCAGGATACTTGGTATTATTCCAAAATTCTACTTGCCTAATACAGGTGAGTTTTATGAGAAACGCTGGTTTCAAAGTGGTTTCAACATTGTTGAGAACTATAATGAAATAAAATATTTAAATCAAGTAATACCATTTGGATATATTGTTTTTAAAGATTCAAACGATGAAGTTTCTTTTGGAATTGAAGTATGTGAAGATATGTGGGCTCCAGTAAGCCCTGGGAATGTATTAAGTCTAAATGGAGCTCGTATTATATTAAATTTAAGTGCTTCAAATGAAGTTCTTGGCAAACGTGAAATTAGAAGAAGAACTATTTTAGAGCATAGCAGGAGAAATGCTGGTGCATATGTTTATAGTAGTGCAGGTGTTAACGAAAGTACTAGTGAAACTGTCTTTAGTGGACATAATGTAATTGCTCAAAATAGTGAACTTATTACTGAGACAGAAAACTTTAATCAAGAGAGTGAAATTATATATGGAGATATTGACTTAGAAAAAATTGATTTTGCTAGAAGAACTAATGCTAGTTACCGTGATTCTCTAAATAGATATCGTCATAAATTTACTGAAGTTATTATTAAATTAGAAAAATCAAAGGATTACGATTTTGCAAAAAAGTTTGATAGCACGCCATTTGTTCCGAAAGTAAATATTCTTGAAGATTTCGAAAAAATTGCAGCACTTCAAGAAAATGCTTTAATAAAAAGAATTAAACACGTGCGTGCAAAAAGCTTGGTTATTGGCATCAGTGGTGGATTAGATTCAACATTGGCACTATTAATCGCATGTCGTGTTTACGATAACTTGAAAATAGATAAAAAAGAAATTATTGGTGTTACAATGCCAGGATTACATACAAGTAAACTTACTAAAAAGAATGCTCTTGATATGATGCTTAATCTTGGAGTAACAATTTTAGATATTGATATAAACAATCATGTTAAGGAACATTTCAATTTAATTGGCCACGATGGTGTTACTGAAGATATTACTTACGAGAATACACAAGCAAGAGCCAGAACGATGATTTTGATGAATTTAGCTAATAAATATAAAGGGTTGGTTTTAGGTACTGGAGACTTAAGCGAGATGGCGTTGGGTTGGTGTACTTATAATGGTGATCAAATGAGTATGTACGGTATTAATGTTGGAATTCCAAAAACATTAGTACGTTTCATGATTTATAACTATGCTGTTCATAAGTTTAGTGAAAATGTTAGACAAACACTATTAAGTATAGTTGATACACCAATAACTCCAGAACTTACTTCAAATCAAAAAACTGAAGACACAATCGGTAAATATGAAATAAATGATTTTATTATTCATCGTGTATTACGTTATGGAGATAAAGAAGATAGAATCAGTTGGCTTTTGCCAAAAGTATTTGATATAGATTGTGCTGAAAGTATGAGATACGCAAGTAATTTTTTCAGAAGATTTTACTCGCAACAATTTAAAAGACAAGCAACACCAGATGGACCAAAAATATTAGATATTTCTGTGAGTCCACGAGGTGATTTAAGATTACCAAGTGATATTGACTACTTGAAATAGTTTTGGAGGATTTTATTATGGCAAAAACAGTAGTTGTAGGGTTAAGTGGGGGAGTAGATAGTAGTGTTGCGGCTGCGTTATTAATAGAACAAGGATATAATGTTATTGGTCTTTTTATGCGCAATTGGGATTCAACCACAAATAATGATATTTTAGGTAATCCAGATATCGATGATGAAATATGTCCGCAAGAGGTTGACTATGCTGACGCCTTAAAGGTAGCCAACAAATTAAAGATGCCTATATTTAAGGTTGACTTTATTCAAGAATACTGGGATAATGTATTCACCTATTTCCTTGATGAGTATAAAAAAGGAAGAACACCTAATCCTGATATTTTGTGTAATAAGTATATTAAATTTGATGCTTTTATTGAACATGCATTGCAATATCATCCCGATTTTATTGCAATGGGCCACTACGCTAGAGTAGTTCATGGTGAACATCCTAAAATGCTTAGAGGTGTTGATGACAACAAGGATCAATCGTATTTTTTAAGCCAGTTGACCGAGAAGCAATTATCTCAAACATTATTTCCTGTTGGAGAACTTACAAAACAAGAAGTAAGAGAAATTGCAAACAAATATGATTTAGCTACTAAAGATAAAAAAGATAGTACTGGTATCTGCTTTATTGGAGAAAGAGATTTTAAAAAATTCTTGAGTAATTATTTACCAAATAAGACTGGTAATATGATAACCCTTGATGGTGAAATTATTTCTAAACATTCTGGACTAATGTATTATACAATTGGCCAAAGAAAAGGTTTGGGTATTGGTGGGAGTAGTAGATTTGGTAATGAGCCATGGTTTGTTATTGGAAAGAATTTAAATACTAACGATTTAGTTGTGGGACAAGGTTTTCATCACCCAACTCTTTACAGTGATTCTTGTTTAGTCGAAGATGTTAATTTAATCAACTTGAATCATTTTGAGGGTGAACTTAAGTGTACTGCTAAATTTAGATATCGTCAGAAGGATAATGATGTATTAATTAAATTTATTGGAAACAACTTATTTGTTACTTTCAAAAATGATATACGAGCAATAACTCCGGGGCAAGCAGCTGTGTTTTATCAAGGAGATGTTTGTTTAGGTGGAGGATTTATAAAAGAAGCTTATAAAGATAAAAAAGTAAGAAAATACTAGGAGGACAAAATGAAAGGTACAATTATTTTAGAAAAAAATAACGCAGTAGTTGAATTAGAATTATTTGAAAAAGAAGCACCGGGTACAGTTGAGAACTTTAAAACCTTAGCGAACAAAGGATTTTATAATGGATTAACATTTCATCGTGTAATTTCAGGATTTGTAGCTCAAGGAGGATGTCCTAACGGTACGGGAACTGGTGGTCCAGGATATAATATTAAATGTGAAACCAAAGGAAACCCTCACCAACACGTTGTTGGAGCTTTATCAATGGCACATGCTGGAAAAGATACAGGAGGAAGCCAATTCTTTATATGTTATGCGAGTTTTCCACATTTAGACGGTATTCATACGGTATTTGGACAAGTAGTAAATGGAATGGAACACGTTAATGATATTAAACAGGGAGACGTTATAAAAGAAATTATTATCTAGGGAGTGATATAATGAAAAAGTTAGGGATAGCTTTAGCAGGTGGTGGAGCTCGAGGAGCGTATCAAATAGGCGCTTGGAGAGCATTAAAGGAATACGAAATCGATACTAAAATAACTGCGTATAGCGGAGCTAGTGTTGGTTCTTTAAATGCTGTATTATTTGCTATGGGTGATTATGATACTGCATATGATACATGGATGAAGTTAGATCGTAATAGTCTATTTAATTTAGAAAAAAAGATTTATAAAAGAGTATTTAAAGAAAAACTTAATTTTTTGAA
>JAOZSP010000097.1 GCA_029939615.1 Candidatus Izemoplasma sp.
ACAAAATATTCAATATACAAGGCTCCAAAAAAAAGCTATTGTTAAGGCGATTAAAAGCAATTTATTCATTTTAACAGGTGGTCCTGGGACTGGGAAAACAACTGTAATTCAAGGACTTGTATTTGTATATTGTAAATATCATCAAATTCCTGTTTCGTACAATAATCCTCTTTTTGAAGTTAAATTAATTGCTCCAACAGGTAGAGCAGCAAAAAGAATGAATGAAACAACAAACTTACATTCTGAAACAATTCATCGCTTTTTAGGTTATTCATACGACGGGAAATTTATGTTTGATAAAGATAATCTAGTTGAAGCAAAAGTAATTATTGTTGATGAAGCAAGTATGATTGATATATTTTTAGCTTCACAGCTTTTTCAAGCAATTCCAAAAGATACTAAAGTAATCATCGTTGGAGATGAAGACCAATTACCTAGCGTAGGACCAGGACAGGTTCTTAAAGATCTGATTGATTCTGATATGATTGATTATATAAAACTAAATACAATACATCGTCAGGCTAATGATTCTAATATTATTAAATTAGCATATAGTATAAATAACGAATTAATTCCATCAGATATATTAAATGTCTATGATGATAGATTATTTGTAGAAGAGAAAATTGTTGATTTTCAAAAGCGATTATTAAGTAGTGTTCATTATTTAGTAAATCAAGGATATGATTTATTTGAGGATATACAAATATTGATTCCAATGTATCGCGGAAGCGCAGGAATTGATGCTGTTAATAAACTTATTCAAAACGAATTTAATAATGATGTAGAAAAAAGCATACTTCATGGTGACAGAGAATTTAGAATTGGAGACAAAGTGATTCAACTTGTAAACCAGATTGAAGATAATATCATGAATGGCGATCAAGGAATAGTAATTGGAATCACTGCCGAAGAAATCTTAATTGTTGATTTCTTGGGCAACGAAGTCGCATACAAAAAAAGAGAACTAATTAATTTAAAACATTCATATGCAATGAGTATCCATAAATCACAAGGAAGTGAATATAAAGTCGTTATAATGCCGATATTTAGAAGTTATTCGATAATGTTAAAGCGAAAATTAATATATACTGGTGTCACAAGAAGTAAGGAAAAATTAATCCTTATTGGTGATTTGAACGCACTGAAATACGGAGTTGAAAGCGTAGAGGCACCAAGGCAAAGTGTTCTTAAAGAAAGAATAATTACTCATATTTTAAATCATGAAACTACTGAAAAAACAGAAAATGCAAAATATATAAATGACCCTTCAATTCCATTTGAAACTTTAGGTGAAGAATTAGAAGAAGACATAACACCATATAGTTTCATGGATTAATTAATATATTTTGTAAACCCATCAATTTTGTTGCATTCGCAGAATATATTGTGTATAATACATTTGAAATCGATGATAAAACTTAGTAAGTAAAAATTTCTTATAAAGAGACCTAGTGTGTGGTGAAAACTAGGAAGAAATATTGCTGAAGCTACTTTTGAGAGGCTCTAATTAAGCCCGTATATCTGCGTTAAAGATTTGAGTGCCTAGGATTCTAGGAACTAAGGTGGTACCACGGATTATTATAGTTCGCCCTTTCTTAAGGACGAACTTTTTTTATTTCTAAAGGAGTGATTTAAATGAAGTATCTAACAACAGACCAAGTAAGAAACATGTGGCTGAAATTTTTTGAAGAAAAAGATCATAATATTGAAGAAAGCGCTAGCTTAATTCCAAATAACGATCCTTCTTTGTTATGGATAAACGCCGGGGTTGCGCCGTTAAAGAAATATTTTGAAGGAAGTATAATTCCGAAAAACCCAAGAATAGTAAATGCGCAAAAATGTTTAAGAACTAACGATATTGACAATGTTGGGATGACAGCTAGACACCAAACATTTTTTGAGATGTTAGGGAATTTTAGTATTGGGGACTATTTTAGAGATGAAATAATTCCGTGGGCACTAGAACTTCTAACAGACGATAAATGGTTTGGTATGAATAAAGATAAATTGTATTTTACAGTATATCCAAATGATAACGAAACATTTGAAGCGTGGAAAAAAATTGGTATAGATGAATCACATATTATAAGAACAGAATACAATTTCTGGGAAATTGGAGAGGGACCTTGCGGACCGTGTACCGAAATATTTTATGATCGAGGTAAAGAATATGGAGATATCGATATTAGCTATATTCGAGATGATATTGAAAATGATAGATATATCGAAATATGGAATATCGTATTTTCCCAATTCAATTCAAAACCAGGTTTAAGTAGAAACCAATATCCTGAATTACCAAGCAAAAATATTGATACGGGTATGGGGCTTGAGAGAACAACCTGTATTATTCAAGATGCTGAAACTAACTTTGAAACAGATACATTTTTGACAATTATGAAAAACATTGAAAAACTAACAAATATTCAGTATACAGGCCAAATGTCATTCAAAGTTATTGCTGATCACCTACGTACAGTGGTCTTTGCTGTAAGTGATGGTGCTGTATTATCAAATGAAGGTCGAGGATACGTTTTAAGACGTCTTTTAAGACGTGCTGTTAAACATGGAAAAGCACTTGGTATTGAAAAACCATTCTTATATAACTTGATTGACTCTGTCATTTCCTCAATGGGTAATTATTATACATATTTAAGTGACAACAAGAATCTAATTGTTAAGATAATTAGACTTGAAGAAGAGAAGTTTTTTGAGACTTTAAGTCAAGGTGAAAAAATACTTGAGGAAATAATAAATACTAATGATTCAAAAGAATTAAGTGGTAAACAAGCATTCACTTTATATGACACTTATGGATTCCCTCTTGAACTTACAGTCGAGATGGCACTAGAAAATGGTTTTACAGTTGATGAAGATGGATTTAGACTTGAAATGAAAAAGCAAAAGGAAAGAGCTAGAAGTGCACGTAAAAATAGTATTTCTATGAAAAATCAGAACGAATCGTTCCTCGAATTTAAGGAGCAAGATAACTTCACGGGTTATACTTCATTAAAAGAAGATACTGTTATTTTAAAAAGTTTTCCTGAAGGAGTTGTTCTACAAAATACACCGTTTTATGCTGAAAGCGGAGGACAAGTGGCAGATAAAGGAATTATTATATTTGGAGAAGAAAAATATCGAGTTATTGACGTGAATAAATTACCGAATGGGCAATTTATTCACTTGTTAGAAAATAACAATTTATTAGATGGTGAGAAAGTAACAGCTGTAGTTGATGAAGATAATCGTAACTTAACAATGTATAATCATAGTGCAACCCATCTTCTTTTTGCTGCTTTACGTGAAATTATTGGTGAACACGTTAGCCAGCAAGGATCGAATGTTTCAAGTGAAGCAATGAGATTTGATTTTAATAACTACAATAACTTAGATGATGAAACATTATTAAAAATTGAGAAATTAGTTAATGATAAAATAAAAGACAAAATCCCTGTTGTTGTATCAGAACAGACAGTTGAAGCTGCTAAGACAATGGGCGCTATCGCTGAATTTGGAGAAAAATACGGTGACAAAGTACGTGTAGTAAATATGGACTATACAATTGATTTATGTGGTGGAACACACGTAACAAATACTGGATTTATTGATAAATTTGCGATAGCTAGTATCGAAAGTAAAGGTAGTGGAATTTATCGAATAAGTGGACATGCGAATAAAGCAATTGAAAATATTAGAAAACAATTTGTTGGATTTCATAATGAGATGGATAAACTAATGAAAAAAATCACTAAAATATTAGACGAATCTAGGCAAAGAGGAATTCCATTATCATTTGAATTTACGAGAAACAAAAAAATAATCGGAAGTTATCAAGATATTATTAATATAAGACAAGAATTTGCACATCTTACTAATATGGCACGAGACTTAGATAAAGAATATAAAGAACTATTACGTGTAAAAACATTAGAAAATCTAGATGAAATGTTAGTTCAAGCAATTGACAACAAACTTGTTTTAAAACTAGAAAACATTGACAAAAACAGTTTAAAACCTTTGGCTGATCGTTTAATGGATAAACTACCTAACGGATTTGTTTTTATCGCTAACATCGTGGGTGAAAAAATAACATTTATCGCAAAAAGTAATTGTTCACTACATGCTGGTGATATCGTTAAACAAGCAGCGATAATTACTGGTGGAAATGGTGGAGGACGTCCAGATATGGCTCAAGCTGGAGGACGAGACACATCAAAAATTAATCAAGCTTTAGAAAAAATAAAAGAGTTGATTAGATGAAAAAACTGGGATTAGATTTAGGTAATAAAACTTTAGGAATATCAGTTAGCGATGAACTAAATTTCTTAGCAAGAGGACTAGAGACTTTCCGATTTGAGGATCAGCAATTTAGTAGTGCACTAAACTATACAATAGAACTAGTTAAAAAGTATAATATTGATGTCATCGTTTTAGGATTTCCAAAAAATATGGATGGGACAATTGGAGAACAAGGTAAAATATCACAACAATTTAAGAGCGATTTAGAATCGAAAAGTAGTGTTAGGATTATTCTTTGGGATGAAAGATTAACTTCGAAGATGGCTTCAAACATGATGATAAATCAAAATTTAAAAAGAAAAAAAAGAAAAAAAGATATCGATAAAATGGCAGCAGTAATCATTTTACAAGGTTATCTGGATAGTCTTTAAAAGGAGATAAATTATGGAAGAAAAAAGAATTTTTGTGTTAGATGAAAAAGGAAATGAAATTGAATATGAAATCGTATTAACATTTAATAGTCCAAAAACACATAAAGATTACGTTATATACAAAGAACCAGGTGACACAGAAGATGTTATGGCTGCTATTTATGATGAAACAAATAATGACGGTGGAAGACTTCTTGAAATCGAATCAGAAGAAGAATTTCAAATGATTCAGGACGTTCTAGATGCTTTTATGGATGAAGAGGAAGAATAATAATTATGGCAAATGACTATTTAAATAAAATCAATAAAAAAGAGACTAATAAAATTTTAGTTTCTTTAAGGTTATTTGCACTTAAAAATAATGTTCCAATAATTACTTTAGAAGGAATGAATTTTCTAAACCAAATAATAAAAATTAATAATGTTAAAAATATATTAGAAATAGGAACTGCAATTGGATACAGTTCAATAAATATGGCTTTAAATTCAAATGTAAATATCGTTACAATTGAACGTGATGAAGAAATGTATAAATTAGCACAAAAAAATATAAATGAAAACAGTCTTCAATCACAAATTTCAGTAGTTTATGAAGATGCTTTAAAAACAAATGAACTACAACTTGGAGAATTCGATTTGATTTTTATTGATGCAGCTAAAGCTCAAAGCATAAACTTTTTTAACAAATTTAAATCTATTCTTACTAAAAAAGGAATAATAATTACAGATAATTTACTTTTTCACGGACTTATTGATACAGAAGTGAAAAGTCGTGATTTAAAACAACTACTAAGAAAAATTGATAATTTTAATAAATTTGTCGTAGAACAAGATGACTTTGATACATACATCTATGAAATAGGTGATGGAATGAGTCTAAGTATAAAAAAGGTGTGATTTGATGAAGATAGCTGTAACACCATTTAACGTTAATAGTATAATCAAATTAAGCGAAAACGGAGCTGACATATTTATTATTGGAAATGATAAATATGCTAATCGTTTGGTGAAATCATATTCAGAAGCAGAAATATGTGAAGCTTCCGAGATTATTAAATCACTAAAAAAAGATGTGTACATTCAAATGAATTTGATTGTTCATAACAAAAACATACCAGAATTCGATTTATTTTTAGACTTTATAAAGACTTTAGATGTCACTGGTATAATATTCGGAGACTTTGCGGTTTATAACTTAGCAAGTAAAAAGGGTATGGAACACTTATTAATCTATAATCCAGAAACTCTAAATACAAACTACTATGATCCTGTTTTTTGGAATAAAAAAGGAATTAAAGGATTAACAATATCTAAAGAAATAACGCTGAAAGATATTCAAATCATAAGTAAGGATAGTAAAATTGATATCTCACTTACAGGACATGGACATTTAAACATGTTCCATTCAAGAAGACCTTTAATCGAGAATTTCTTTAAATTTAAGAAAGAAGAATACAATTCTTATATTGAAAACAAAAATCTTCGCTTAGTTGAAGAAATTAGGAATGAGTCATACCCTGTATTTCAAGATGATCACGGAACTCATATTTTTAGAGATAAAGCAATGGAATCATATCAAGAAATTACTATTTTAAGTGAATCATTAGATGTTTTTATTATTGATGGGATTTTCAAAAATTCAGATTATCTTGTAGAAACACTAAAAAATTATAAATCATTGATTTTATCAAAAGACATTATAAAAGCAAAAAAAATATCAGAACATTATCAGAAAGATCATGATTCAGGATTTTTATATAAAAAAACTGTTTATAATAAATATTAAGGGGTGCTGAAAATGAAAAAACT
>JAOZSP010000011.1:0-4498 GCA_029939615.1 Candidatus Izemoplasma sp.
TCGTTGCCATACTAAAGAAATATACAGTTCCAGAATCTTTAGTAATTAAGATACAACTCATTTCAGTGTTAGGTACATTAACAACATTTATTGTTACATCCACTTGTCCTTTATTTACTGTCATTACTTTTTCGTATACTTCAACAGCCTTTGTAGCATCAGCAAGTATTATTTCATGACAAAGACCTAATTCTTCTAATAACCCAATTTGGTGTTCTTCGTTAACAACTCCAATTACTTTTCCTTTTTCACCGGTATTTTTCATTGCTTGGTATGCACATAAGATTCCACTCTTACCAGCAGCACCAATAATAGCTACTGTATCACCAGGTTTAACAAGCTTATTTACTTGGGCTGGCGCTCCAGCTACATCTAAAGCCGCTAAAACAAGGTGTTCATCCATCTCTGTAGGTACTTTGGCAAATATACCAGTTTCAAATAAGATAGCTTCTCCATCAATATTTACTTGATCGTTGTCGATATTAATTGAATTGATCTTATTAACTCTTAAAGGTGTCAAAGACAAAGAAACTAAAGTAGCTATTTTGTCTCCTACTTTGATTGTTTTGTCAGGAAAGGCACTTCCAATTTCCTTTATTCTCCCTATCAACATCCCGCCGCTTCCAGTAACAGGATTTTGCATTTTGCCTTTTTCCTTAACAATATTTAAAATCATTTTTTCCATATCAAGTAAATCCGTGTGACAAGCATTCTTGATTTGAGTAAATGAAGCACTATCAATATTTAATGTTATAACATCTATAAGCAATTCATTATCGTAGATGTTCATTGTATTATCTACTTTTAAAGCTGCCTGAGGAAGAACTCCTCTTGGCTCAATTACACGGTTAGTTCCATATTTACATGTTTTCATTTTGTCGCTCCTTAATACCTAAAATTATTCTAGTTTCACTTGGAGAGGCTATTTCTCTATTATGTTTTTTAGCTAAAGAAACTACTTTTTGAACAAGTTCCTCATTACCTTTTGTTAGAATTCCTTTTTCAATATAAATGTTATCTTCAAGTCCAACTCTAACATGTCCACCATGTTTAATAGCTAACTCCGCTAAAGCAAACTCGTATCTTCCAATTCCTGCAACACTATAAGTAGCATTTTGTGGAATACTGTCTTTCAAGAATAAAAAATCTCTTTCACTTCCAATTTGTCCACCAGGAATTCCTAATACAAAACTAAAATGTAAATGGTCTTTTATGTACCCTTTTTTGTATAATCTCATAACCTGGTCAATATGCGATTTACCAAAACATTCCAACTCAGGTAAAATATTTCTTTCATAGATTTTTTCACTAAAATAAATAATGTCATTTTCAGTATTTATGAACACTTCATCTCCACCAAAGTTTACACTTCCACAATCCAACGTACACATTTCTGGATCTAAAAGTGTCGGTTGAAGTCTCTCATCATTACTCATACCTACTGCACCACCAGTTGATGGCTGAATAATAACATCAGGGCACATTTCTCTTATAGCTTTTATAGCCTCTTCAAAACGATTGACATTTTGAGTAGGTGTACCATCATCATTTCGAACGTGAAGATGAATAATACTGGCTCCTGCTCTATATGCTCTAAACGCCTCGGTTGCAGTCTCTTCTATAGTATAAGGAACATATGAATTATGTTCTTTTGTTACCTCTGCACCACTTATAGCACAGGTAATAATTAGCTTTTCCATTAGTATCTTTGCTTATCTTTTGGAACAATACATGTTCCTGAAGCTTTCGCAACTAATACTTTTTCTTTTAATACTTCTGCGGCTGAATCATTAATTTCTGGCTTTGCTTCAATTACTTTATATGCTTCAAACATCATTTTTCGCGAAGTATTACCCTTTTTAGTGATCCATCCATAGACTTCAATGTAATCGCCAGCATATAATGGCGCTAAAAATTCGACACTCTCATAAGCTCTAAATAAACCTTCATCACCATCATTACGTATTAGTAGTTCTGTCGCTACATCACCGAATACTTGAAGGGAAAATGCCCCATCTACTAGTCCTCCACCATAATGTGCATGATGTGCACTAAGTCTCATTCTTATCATTACTTTTTCCATCATTATCACTCCAATTCCATTTGTTTAGGGTTGTTTATTATTAATGTAGCTTCAGTTGCAGCTACTATTTCAGCTATTGTATATTCAGGATTGTACTCAAGTAAGTGTAATCCATCATCTTTAACTTCGATAACACCCATTTCGGTAATTATCATATTAACTTGATTTAAAGCCGTTAGCGGTAATGTACATCTTTTTAAAATTTTTGGTTTTCCTCTATTTGTATGAGTCATTGCAATAATAACTTTTTTTGCTCCAGTAACTAAATCCATTGCTCCACCCATACCTGGAACCATTTTTCCAGGAATAATCCAGTTAGCTAAACTACCTGTTTCATCTACTTGAAGACTTCCAAGTACTGTTACATCAACGTGTCCACCTCTAATAATACCAAATGAAATTGCACTACCAAAATACATTCCACCAGGAAGCAATGTTACAGGCTGACCACCAGCGTTTGTAATATCAGGATCTATATCGTTTTCCTCAGGTGCAGGACCTAATCCAATTAATCCGTTCTCACTTTGTAAATTAATATGTACATCTTTCGGCAAGAAATTACCAACTAATGTAGGTAAACCAATACCTAAATTCACTAAATCTCCGTCACTTAATTCTCTCGCTACTCTTTTAGCAATGAAATTCTTGATTTCATGTTTTTCCATTAGATACACTCCTCAACTATATAATCAACAAATATATGTGGGGTCAATACGTAATCAGGGTTTAATTCATCAACCATTTTGCGCGCTAGAACGATAACCTTATTTGTTGCAGTTGCCATAACTGGGTTAAAATTCCGAGATGTCTTTGTATATACAGTATTTCCATATTTATCAACTTTATATCCATCTATCAATGCTAGGTCAGCCCTAAGTGCTTGTTCTAGAATAAACTTTTTGCCCTCTAGAGAGATAACCTGTTTTCCTTCTTCTACTATCGTTCCTAGCCCCGTAGGAGTTAAAAATCCACCTAGTCCAGCACCTCCACATCTTATTTGTTCAGCTAATGTTCCTTGAGGTACTAATTGTACTTCCATTTTACCTTCACTCATAAGTTTTCCAGACATTGGGTTCAATCCGATATGTGATGCAATTAGAGTCTTAACTTGACCATTAGTGATTAATTTACCAACACCCTTGTCGATAAAACCTGCGTCATTACAAATAATAGTTAAATCCTTCACATTAATTTTAACTAATTCATCTATCAATGCCTCAGGTGTACCTACAGCCATAAATCCTCCAACCATGATACTCATTCCATCAAATACATGATTTTTTAGTTCCTCAATCTTAATAATCTCTTTCAAAATTATTCCTCCTTTTTAACTGGCGGCATTAACTCAGCATCACCAATAATTACTTTTTCATTATTTTGATTATATGCGATACATTCAAAATAAACTCTATTCTTATCAATATTAATATCTGTTACAGTTACAAGAGCTTTAATCGAATCTCCAAAATACACTGGTCTTCTAAAGCGTAGATTCTGAGCAATATATATTGCTCCATTTCCTGGTAAATCCATACCAAATACTTTACTAAATAATGAACCAACATACATCCCATGACTTATCCGTTTTTTAAATATTGTTTTACTAGCATAATCACTATCAAAATGAGCAGGGTTAAAATCATTAGTAATCTTGCCAAAAGTTTCTACGTATTTTTCCGTAATTACTACTTCTTGAAAGGCAGTATCTCCTACATTAATTTGATCAATTGTTTTTCCTATCATTTTTTTTCCTCCTTAAAAAATAAAAAGAGCTGTTTATGATTTAACATAAACAGCTCATCACTTTTAAATGACAATGAATAAAGTGTGTCTTTATCCATCAAATAACATTGTAAGAACACAATATTATTTTCGGCGAATTCCCCATTTTTACAAAGCTTCTAGAGTTCTTTCTATTAGCATCTTTGTAATACCTAAAAATTCGCACCTCTGTATTAATTTAATACCCTTAACGCCTAAATTATATCCTAATTTGTAAGCGTTTGTCAACCCTATTTGAATGTTATTCTATTTTAAAAAGACATAAGTTGATGTGTCTTTTATTCTACGATTACACTAACTACCTTATCTTCAAAATAAGTTGATGATATAGTTATTGTTGACTGTCCTTTAACTCCAGTAGTTTTTACATAAAGACCTATACTACCACCTATTAATGCAATATTACTTGGTCCTATCAATTCTAAAGGTCCATCAATTTTAATATTTAAAACTTCATTAGAATATAGTAATGGATTCCCATAACTATCTAAATGTTTTACAACTATTCTACTAGTTTCATATGTTGAAGTTTCTTTGATTGTTTCATCATCTAAAAATACATGTAAATCGTTTTGGTTATTTACACCAACTATTTTTGTTTGAACTTCTTTTAATGTTGCCATACAGGTCAGC
>JAOZSP010000011.1:4508-22097 GCA_029939615.1 Candidatus Izemoplasma sp.
CTATTTTTGTTTCTACTACTACTTGATCAATGATTCCCTCAAATTTATAAGTTAACGATTCAAGTCCCCACTTACCTACATACTTTTCATATAGTTTAGCTGCTTGATCGACACTAAGTTTGTATTTTTTTAATATAATTCCCATTTTTATTCGTTTAATTAGTGGTATCTTCATACCGTTTTTCATAGTGTACAATAAGATATCTTTAACTGTTTTTGCATCTTTATCACTAAAACTCTCTTTATTGAGAATCAAGTTACCTATGAAGTCATCAACAATAACTGGAGGATGAGGTAAAGACGAATATTTTGTAGTTGGATAAAAATCACCTATAAAGTCATCATTAATATAAAGTTTAACATAATCAACATTAGTTAATAAATATACTTCCTTAATCTCAGAAGCTTCTCTTTCACCAATATTTAAAGCAGATACAACATGAATATATGGCGTCTTACTTCCTTGGCTTTGATACACTCCTGAAGCGTCTTTTGGTATTCTAAACATATCCATTACACCGTGGTAACAAATACCGTCACCACTACCAAAATCTTTATGAGTATTATAGTCAAACATACACCACCCAATTGCTCCACTTATATTCCTATCTTTATAAGAATCATTTTGAACTTGAAGATGTCTTTTTACTTGATATTCACGATGATATTCATCATCAAATTTCTTTGTAGGATACATGTGCCCATTGTATTCAGTAATTAGATATGGGACAATCTTCTTAGATATTTTTTGTGGTAAAGCAACCCCTTCATTGGTTCCACGATGAATAAAATCATTATATGTGTAAACATCCTCAAAGAGATGACTTCCTGAAAAATTCCTAACTCCTCCTGTGGGACGAGTCATATCGTATAATTTGGCTACTCTGTTTGTCTCTATATAGAAGTCATCATTATCTTGTGATTCATTTATTCTTACTCCCCAAATAAAGATGCTAGGATGATTATAATCACGATAGATCATTTCCTTAACGTTTTCGATTGCAATAGCTTGCCAATCTTCATCACCAATATGTTGCCACCCTGGCATTTCGTTAAAGACTAATAACCCAATTTCATCACAACGATCTAAAAAGTATTTACTAGGTGGGTAATGACTACTTCTTACAACATTTACACCCAACTCATATTTTAAGATATCAGCATCTTTCTTCTGACTATTACTAGGCATTGCATAACCTACATACGGAAATGATTGATGACGATTTAACCCCATCAATTTTATGTGTTCAGCGTTTAAGAAAAACCCTTCTGTTGTTATCTTAATACTTCTATTCGCAAACCGTGATTTAAATGATATTACATCATTCATAACAATCTCTAACTCATATAAATTAGGTTCATCCAAAGTCCATAAATCAAGATAAATTTTTTCGGTAACTATAACATCTTTCTTCTTTAAATCGTACTCTCTTTCAAAGAAATAAGCTAACTGATTTTCTTTATAAACATTAAACTTAAAGACAACATCTTCTTGTTTATTGATATCTAAAAACATACGAACATTTAATTCATCTTTTTCAACATGAATAAAAGCCATATCAATAAAGTTTTGTTCGTGTTCCTCTATATAAACTTCACGATAAATACCACCATATGTTAAATAATCAACCACAAACCCATGAGGAGGAATATCTTTTCTCTCAGTACTATCTACCATTACAAATAATTTATTATTCCCAGTCTCTAATTGCTTTGTTATTTCAATCTTAAAAGGCGTATATCCTCCTTTGTGAGAAGTTATTAGTTTACCGTTGAGATAAACTTCGCAATAAGTCATAACTCCTTCAAAGTGTAAAATATATCGTTTTTTAAGTTTCTTTATAAAAGTAAATTCCTTGTGATAACTACTCACAAACTGATATAATTCTTCACTAAAATTATTATATGGTAGTTCAATATTAGTATGAGGAAGATTTACTTTTATACTTTTAGGAAATTCTTTAATATGGTTTATTTCATAATTAGGACAAAAATCCCAATTATGATTTAAATAGGTAGTATTAACTTGGATTTTCCCCATTTGATTCACCTCGTTAAATGATTATTTTTTGTTTTATAATTATATTGTATCTTAGTTTAATTCAACTGTAAATTTAAATCTTGTTTTATGATAATATACTTCATCCTTGTGTAAAATACTTTTTTGAAGACTAGGTATGTTTATCCCATTTGGGGGATTTTGTGTTTCAAGACATATTCCCATATGTTTTGTTTGTTTTATGCCGTCAAGTAACAATTCCTTGCCTAGAAAATTATGAGTATAACACACTATACTAGGATAAGTAGTATATACTTCTAATTTTCTTTTACTGATAGGATCATATAGTATAGCCTGTGGCATATCATAAGATACTTCATCAAGTAGATAAGCGTTATCTATTCCTTTTGTAGGTAGATTATATATTCCTTCAAAGAAGTTGTCTTTAATAGGTTTACTTGTTTTAAAATCAAGATGAGTATCTATTAAGGAATTTACTTTAATCGGAACATAATTATCATCTAGCTCTATTGTTTTAGATGCGTTAATAAACAACTCGTTTTCCAAGATGTTTCTTTTTAAGCTACCTGATAAATTAAAATATGCATGATTAGTTAAATTTAGTAAAGTATCTTTGTCTGTATCCCCAGTAAATTCTATAATTAATTCTCCTTGTTTTACAGTATAGATTATTTCTATTTTTTGGGTTCCTGGAAATAGAGAATCAGTATGCTTTTTATGATAAATAAATACTACTTGTGTTTGATTAGATTTTTCAATTACTTTGTACTTAAAAAATTTAAAAGCAAATGTCTCAATTCCACCATGAAGATTTGATGTATTATTATAGTTATTATCTAAATGATATTCTGTATTATTTATAATAAATTTACCATGATTAATACGTCCACTTGAAGGTCCAATAGTGGCATTTAAATATAAGTCATTTTCGATGTAAGAATCAAGTTTATCATAAGCTAGTAAAACAGTTTCTAAATTATTATCTTTATCAGGGACAAATATACTATATATCGATGCTCCATAATCTAAAAAAGTTACTCTTATATTATCTTGAACTACTTCTATAAAAGTAAATTCTTTGTCTTTGACAGTACGTTTATAAAGTAAGTGCATTTTGGAGTTCCTCCATAAAGGTATTAAAGTGTTCAATACCTACTTCTGTTTGTTTGAAAACACCTGAGTTTTCGATGCAATTCATAAACTTAATTGCTACTTGATTATTTATGAAGTTAGTTATGTTTTCACCTTTATATATTTGTTTTAAATAAGTTAGCCATTCAGCATGAATAAGTAGTTCCTTAGGAAGTTTTGAATCATTTATTATTGCTTTTTTGATTGCTTCTAACTCAGTATCTAAACGTGCGGGAAGAACAGCTAGTCCCATTACTTCTATTAATCCAATATTCTCTTTTTTAATATGATGATTTTCAGGGTGCGGATGGAAAATACCTAAAGGAAATTCTTTGCTTGTAAGGTTATTTCTTAATGTCATATCAAGATAATATGTATTTCCATTTTTTCGCGCTATTGGTGTTATGGCGTTATGTGGTGTGTTTTCTGTATATGCAAAAACACCTGCATCTTTTAAAGTGTAGTTTTCCCAAAACTTAAATAGTTTATCACCATATTTAATAATTTTTTCTTTATTATTTGATTCTAATCTTATGACACTTAAAGGCCAGTATAGCTGATTAAATATAACATCTTCAATTGTAAATGATGATAAGACTTTAGCATCTTCAATAGGGAATTTGTGTTTTCCTCCTTGATAATGCTCGTGTGATAAAATACTTCCTCCTACAATTGGTAACCCTGCGTTGCTTCCCAAAAAGTAATGAGGAAACTGATCAACAAAATCAAATAATCTTTGAAAAGTATCAATTGTTACATTCATTGGAACGTGTTCTTTTTTTAGTACGATACAGTGCTCATTGTAATAAACATAAGGGCTGTATTGTAGATAGAATTGTTCATTGTTGATTTCAACAGGAACTATGCGATGATTTGTTCTTCCAATATTTGTTGTTTTTCCGTTATACCCTACGTTTTCTTTACACAGTAAACATTTTGGATATGTTCCTGTTGTCTTTTTCCCAGCAGCTATTATATCACGAGGATCTTTTTCTGGTTTTGATAAGTTTATTGTCATATCTAAAACACCGTATTTTGTTGGTGATTTCCATATAATATTTTTAGATGTTCTTGATGTTTTTATATAGTTGCTTTTTTGTGATAAATTGTAGTAATAATTTGTGGCATCCAAAGTATTCTTAAAGTTATTAAATTCTTTGTTTAATTCTGAAGGTCTTGGAATAATAATATCCATTATTTTGGCTTCGAATATATCTTGTTTTGATATTGTATTTGGTTTAATTAGACCTTGTTCTGATGCGTGAATTAGTAGTGGCTTCAATAGCTTTGAAGGCTCATCTGATACTTCAGTATTACTAATATCGTAATCATTAAAATTATCAACACTTAATAAATCACATAATTTGTTTATTGCGTAATCAATATCTTCTTTTTTTAGTAGTTTATGGTGAATTCCGTATTGGACTAATTCTTTGATTTCTTTTGAGATATTACTCATTTTTAAAACCTTCTTTGTGCTTTTGATGAAATTTCCAAGCTGAAGCAATTATATCTTCAACTTTAGGGTATTTTCTAACCCACCCTAGTTCTTTTTCTGCTTTTTTACTTGAAGCTATTAGACGAGCTGGATCTCCTGCACGTCTTTCTGCTTGTACTGCTTTTATTGGGTGATGTGTAACCTTTCTTGCAGCTTCAATCATCTCTTTAACACTATAGCCTTCACCACTACCTAAATTATAGTAATTGCTTTTTCTTGTGGAAATTAATTTGTGCATTGCAAAAATGTGTGCTTCTATTAAATCTTCAATATGAATATAATCTCGAATACAAGTTCCGTCAGGTGTAGAATAATCATTTCCAAAAATACTAATAAATTCTCTTTTTCCTAGAGGTACTTGTAAAATTAACGGAATTAGATGTGTTTCTGGATTATGACTTTCACCTATTTCTCCTGTATAGTATGCTCCTGCAACGTTGAAATATCTTAAAGCAATATATTTTATACCATGAGCTATATCTGCCCATTTCATCATTTTTTCCATTGCTAGTTTTGTATCACCATATGTGTTTGTAGGATTTTCAGCGAATTCTTCTGTTATTGGCATTTTTTTATGATCACCATATACTGCAGCTGTGCTACTAAAAATTATTGTTTTTACATTTGCATCTACCATCGCATCTAATAATACTTTAGTTCCATAAACATTATTATCATAATATTTAAGTGGATATTTCATACTTTCACCAACTAAACTAAATGCTGCAAAGTGGATAACTGCATCAATCTTATTTTTCACCAAAACATTATAAACAGCTTGTTTGTCTTTAATATCTATATTATAAAAACTAGCGCGATCATCTACTGCTTGTTTATAACCTGTGGATAAATTGTCAATCACACTTACATTTTCACCACGTTCTAATAATATTTTAGTTGCGTGGCTACCGATATATCCAGCACCACCTGTAACTAGTACATTCATTTAATTTCCTCCTCACTTAATTTCCTTGCTCCATCACTTGTTTTACATAAGTAAAAATCAGCGGTATGCCCGATTTTTTTTATGTATTCTTTCCCAACATTCTTAATTACTTCTTTAACAATATTTGTTTTCACTAAACTAATAGTACAACCACCAAAACCTGCTCCAGTCATTCTACTTCCAATTGCACCATGTTTTAAAAATGAGTCAACCAATGTATCTAGTTCTAAACATGATACTTTATATAGGTTTTTGAGTGATATATGACTCAAATTCATCAATTTACCTAGTAATTCAAGGTTTCCTGCTTCTAAAGCAGTTACTGCTTTTTTAGTGCGGTCATTCTCATAAACAGCATGTTCAACACGTCTTTTGATAGTGTTATCGGTTAGTAAATACTTCGCACTTTCATATGTTTTTGGATCCATATCACACAACATATTGATATCTATATTGTTGTTTTTAAGGACCTTCAATCCGATATCACATTCACTTCTTCTTTGATTGTATTTGCTGTCAGCTAAAGCTCTTTTTTTATTAGTATTTGCGATAATCAAGGTATAGTCTCCAAGTATTAAAGGAACTAACTGATATTCAAGACTATTGGTATCTAAATAAATAGCGTAATCCTTCTTACACATCCCAACGGCAAATTGATCCATAATTCCACAATTAACACCTATATAATTATTTTCTACTTTTTGAGATAACTTGACGATATCGATTGTTGAAATGTCAAAATTGTACTCGTTTTTCAATAAAGTTCCCATCAACACTTCGAGGCTTGCACTAGAAGATAAACCTGCTCCATTTGGTAAAGTTCCATAAATCAGTATGTTAAGTCCTTTATCTACATCTAAGCCTTTTTTTATCATCGACTGCAAAACTCCAGAAGGGTAATTTGCCCAATCTCGATTTTCGTCAAAATCAAGAAAATCTAAGGAAACTACTTTTTTTCCAAACTCTTTGAAGTTGTGAGAAAGAAAATGAAATTCGTGATCATCCCTCGAAGTCACAAAAGCATAAGTACCTAAGTTTATTCCCGTAGGAAAGACGTTTCCTCCTAAATAATCAATATGCTCACCAATAAGATTCACTCTCCCTGGCGAAAAATATACTCTTGGTTTTCCGTTTAAAAATTTATTGTTTTCATTCATTATTTCATTAATTGTCATTATTTGAATTCCTCCTAGTAAAATTTTACTAAAAACTATCTCTTTTTACTAATTTGGTAGGTATAACTTTCTTTATAGAAATTGATCTACCTTCTATTTTTTCACATATACTTTGTAGTGCCTGCTCCCCCATAAACTCTGTATAGACTCGAACTGATGAAAGTGGTGGAAATGTGTACTCACTACTCGGGTTATCATTAAATCCAACTATCGCTATATCTTCAGGGATGCGTAAACCTTTTTCATAAATCGCTCTCAAAGCACCAAATGCTATTGCATCGTTAGCACAAAAGTATACTTGAGCATAATCTTTCTTACTTAAAGCTTCTTTCATTAAATTGTATCCTGATTCTGTAGAAAACGTTCCAATGTGAATATACTTTGTATTTAGTTTATTCCTTTGAAAAAGATAATCCCTAAATACTAATTCTCTTCTTTCTCCTAGTTTAATATGTTTACTAACATATTCTACACCGCCAATATAGCCAATCTTAGTATACCCTTCTTTTATCAACGTAATTAGCACACCCTTAACGGCTGAATTAAAGTCTAGAACGACACTATCATATTTATCTTCATCCGGAGATGAATCAACAAATACTAAACAAGTGGTCACCTTACTAAATAATGTAATTTGAGCTGCGGAGAACTTACCAACACAAATCAATCCATCAAGCCTTCCAGTTTGTTTAAAGCTGTATGTATCGTCTTTTTTATATAGTATAATAGTATCTATTTGCGATTTTAGAGCTAGTTTTTCAATCCCTCTTCTTACTTGAATATAATAGGGATCGTCTATCTCTTCTTGCATATCATACCAAAGAACAATACCAATACGCATTTTTTTAGTTGGCTTAATTTTAGTTCTATTTCTTGGTGTTCGATAGTTTAAATCCGACGCTGTTTCAATTATTATACGACGAATATCGTCTGACACAGATAGTGTTTTGTCGTAGTTTAAAACACGTGAAACTGTCGTAATTGAAGTCTTTGTTTTCGCAGCTATTTGTTTTAAAGTTGCCATGTTATCACCTCATAAAAAAATCTTCAGTAAAATTATACTACATTTTTACTAAAGATTAAAGTTTTTTTACTTAAAACTTGAAGTGTCCACTATTAATTTACCATTTACTACTTTTTTGAATCCATAAAATATTTGTGAAGTTGCTATTGCATCTTCAAGAGCATTATGTGCTTGAATATCATCAATATCTTCATACAACTTAAGTGCATTGAATAATCCTAGATCATTCTTAAGATTGAAGTAGTTTTTATGTAGTTTTAATAAGTTAATAAATCTTGTTCTTTGACAGAGCGACTTTAGATTATTAATTTTGTATGCTTGTCTTAACGCTAAAAAGTCGTTTCTACCCCATACTATTATTGCTGGGCTATATTTATTTACCACTATTTCGAAATGCTTATAGAACTCCTTAAAAGGTATTCCTTTATCCACATCTTCTTGCGTCATCATTAAAAATTTCAATGTTCTTCTTGTTAGTTTTTTATGCAGTGTCGGCTTAATTATTTCATTGTACGACTCAATTACTAAGCCGTTCTCATCGACAAGATGATACCCTACTTGAATTATTTCTTGAGTAAAAGATTTGTCCACCTTGTATGGGTGCATTGACATTTCCAAATCAAGAAACATATTAATTTTTAGATTATTAACTAAATCTTTTGTTCCCGTCTTTATTTTCTTTATATCGTAGTAAACGATATTTTTTCGATATCTTATCTGCATGATTTTCACTATGTAATCTACAGTACTAACCTTATGTTTTTTATAAAGACGTTCCTCATCCGTGATGGTGAACTGAATGAAGCGGTATAGTTCAATATATTTGCTGATTTTATTTAATAGTGACCTCTGTAAATAGTAATACTTTATTCTATCAGCAACTCTTAATGATATAATTCTGTTTTCTTCATCGTAAGATAAGATTCTTCCGGATATAATTGTTTTCATTTTACCACTCTCAGTCTTGTTTTAATTTCTTGATTAGATTTGTTGCTTGTTTTTGATTTAATCCTAGTTCTTTTAGTTCTTCTAAACTTGCAAATTTAATTAAATTTACTGATTTATAATGCTTCAAAAGCAGCTCTTTTGTCTTCTGTCCTATGCCCTGAATGTTATCTAACTCACTATTAAAGAGCCCTTTAGAGCGAACCTGTTTATGATAATTTATTGCAAATCTATGCGCCTCATCTTGAATTCTGGTCAAAAGGTGAAAAACGTTTGATGTTCTATCAATATCTATCTTAACTAAATTAGAGGTCATTAGGAAACTTGTGTTATGTTTTTCGTTTTTTATTAACCCTGCGATTGGAATGGATAAGTTCAAAGACTCTATTATTTCTTTTGCAGCGTTTATTTGTTGAAGACCACCATCTACTAACAATAGCCCTGGTCTTTCAAGATTCTCCATTAATACGCGATAATATCTTCGATATATTACTTCTTTCATAGTGTGATAATCAGAAGCTTTATCATTCATAGTTTTAATTTTAAATTTACGATATTCTTTCCTGGATGGTACTCCATTAATAAAGACGATCATACTACTGACCGCATCTTCTCCAAATAGATTTGAATTATCAAATGCTTCAATACGGTACGGTATTGGAATATTAAGTAACTCTCCTACTTTTTCTGTAGACAGTACTGTTCTATCTAATTCTCTTTTTACTATCTCTGTTTTTTCAAGTAAACCTTGTTCAGCATTAAAAATAGCTAATTTTAATAGTTTATATTTGTCGCCTTTTTGTGGTTTAGTTATTTTAGTATTTAGGAAACTTGTTAAAACATCCGTAGACAATTCTCTTTGAACAAATAATTCTCTTGGAATTGGTTCTTTCTCATAAAACTGTGCTATATAGTTTTCAACTGTTTTAATAGGATCATCATAATATTCAAATAGTTTTTGATGTCTAGCATTTATTTTACCATTTCGAATAAAGAAAATCTCGATTGATAAAAGAAAATCATTATAAAAGAAACCAATGATATCTCTATCTTTCATATCGTTTAAATTAATTTTTTGTTTATTAGTCGTAGTTTTAATACTTTCAATTGTCTTTTTATATTCAAGAGCACGCTCAAATTCAAGATTTTCACTAGCGTTTTTCATATATTCTTCTAGTTTATTAATAGTTTCTGAAATATCACCTTTTAGAAATCTCTTAATCGATTTTGTAATTGTCGTATATTCATCTTCCTGAATCTTATTTATACAAGGAGCTATACACTGTCCCATATGATAATATAAACACTCTTGCTTAGGTAGTTTATCACATTTTCTTAATGGATAAACTTTATTTAGTAGTTTTACTGTGCTTCTAGCTGCTGAAACATTTGGATAAGGTCCAAATATTAATCTTGATTTCTTTTTTATATTCCTAGTAACAATTAATGTAGGATGTTTCTCATTTGTTATTTCGATGTAAGGATATGTTTTATCATCTGTCAACATTATATTATATCTTGGATTATATTTTTTAATTAGATTTAGTTCTAATAATAATGCATCTAATTCACTATTTGTTACAATATATTCAATATCATGAATATTCATTACTAATCTTGATGTTTTTGTATCATGACTTCCAGTGAAATAAGATGAAACACGTTTTTTAAGGTTTTTAGCTTTACCTACATAAATAACGATTCCATCATTGTTTTTAAATTGATATGATCCCGGCAATCCCGGGATATTTTTTATTTTCTCTTTAAAATCCACTTTATCACCCATGTTGTGGTCTTTCTTCAAACAAAGCCCTATAAATAGTCTCAAAGGCACTTAAATAAATTCTAGAAAGTTCAGAAGTAGTTTCAATTCGCCCTGCTTTATGCCATCTAGACAGTAAAATCCAAGCACTACTCGCTGCCATTTCCATAGTAAATTCTCCAATTCTTTTATTAGCTTTAACAAAACTATAAAAAGTATCTTTAAAAAAAATAATGATTTGTAAAATACTATCAACCATTAAATATTCTAAATTAGATTTGATTACACTGTCAATCACTTTTTCTTCTTGATATACTTTTTCAAAGAATGCTTGAATCAAAACAATTTCATCTATAGGTTCATTTTTTTTATAATATATTAACATATCTTGATGAAAATCAGCAATCATATTTTTTACCTTGATTTTGATAATATCATCTTTAGAACCAAAATTACGATAAAAAGTAGCACGTGATATCCCTGCTTTATTAATTATCTCAGTAATTTTGATATCACTATATTCCGAATATTCTAACAATTTGCTCAGCGCCTCAAAAGTCCACTCTCTAGTGTACTTAACTCGCACGTCTACTTTCTCTTTTTCATACATAGTAGTCCTCCTTGTTTCATAAAATCTAAATAGTTTGTTTTACAAGTAAATATATTATACCATTAAATTGAGTGTGAGACAAATGTCACATAAGTAGATTAAAGTTCACTTTGGAGGTGTATGTATGAAAAGAATAATTGAATTAATGTTTTATAGGCGTAACTTAGTTATAATGCTCTTTGCTATTTTACTGGGTTATGGAATATATAGTTACTTTGTAATACCTAAACAAGAAATGCCAGAAATTGATACTCCTTACATGGCTTTAAGTATTACAGCCCCAGGAGTAAGCGCAACTTACATTGAAGAGGAAATAGTGAAGGATATTGAGAAAGTAATTTTAACTTATAGTGATGTTTCAGAAGTTAGAAGTTTTGTTTATGATAATTTTGCTTTATCATACATTGTTTATAGTTATTCTACTGATAACCCTGATGCTACTAGTTTAGATATTTTTACTAAAGTTAATGAGTTATCACTCGATGACAGTATTACTAACATCAGTTATAACAGTAGCTTTGATGACCCCCATATTATTTTTAGTCTCTTTAGTGAAACTTTAACAGAAACAGAATTAGCTAAATATGCTGAAGAGTTTAAAAACGAGTTAATGACGATAGAGGAAATTCAAACTGTTGAAATTGATAATACTTTTAGTGAGGAAATAGTAATTGAGTTAGATACAGACATGTTAAATCTATACGGATTAACTATTACTGATATATATCAAATACTATATGCCAATTCATTAAATATCCCCCTTGGAGGAATAAGTACAGTTTACGGTACTATTAGTATTAGTGGAAATACTGAGTTTTCCGAATTAGATGATTTAGAAGATTTAGTAATAATCCCTTTTATTCCTGGAACTTCGCCCTTAGTAACACTTGGTGATATTTCCACAATATCTATCGAAAACACTTCAACAAAAAGATATACTTTTAATGACCAAAAAGCTATCTTCCTAAGCCTTTATTTTGAGGAGGACATTGATTTTACAAAAATGGGAGATGAAGTATTAAACTTAAAAGAAACGTTCTTAGAGGAAAAGAATGGTGATGATTTCGCTATAAGCGAGGTGTTATTCCTTCCTGATTATGTTAATGAGCAAATTAATAATGTGTTTTATAGTTTGTTAGTGGCTGTTGGTGTAGTTATGGTAATTGTGTTATTCGGAATTGGATTTAGAAATAGTTTATTAATTATAGTTACTATCCCTGTAATAATTTTTGGAACTATAGGGGTTTTATATTTAGGCGACTTTGAACTTCATAAACTAACTATAGTTGGTCTTATTGTTGCGATTGGTATTTTAGTAGATAATAGTATCGTTATAACCGAAGGTATAAAAAGAAATATTGATCAAGGAATGGAAAAAATTCAAGGCGCTAAAAAAGCGATATATGATAATTTCTTACCAATTTTAACATCCACTCTGACAACTATTGCTGCTTTTGTAGTTATTGTTGTTTTACCAGGATTTTTAGGAGAGATTGTTAGCAGTATGCCTTTAACAGTAATAATAGCTATATCCCTAAGTTATTTTGTGAGCATGATTTTAAGTCCTGTTATCGCAGTGTTATTTCTTAAACCACGCAAACATAAAAAATCGAAAGAAAACGTTCATGAAAAACGGATAAAAACAATGATTTCAACGACAATAAAATTCCCGCTTCTTTGGATTTTTATTAGTTTACTAGGTTTATGTTTAAGTGTTTATTTTGCTTTCCTAAGTCAACCTCTTGATTTATATCCAATAGATGAACGAAGTGTTATATATATTGACTATGAAAATGATGTTTTAGGTGATATCGAGTCAACACAAGATATCAATGATGAAATCATCGATGAATTCAAAGATAACCCACATGTATTAAACTACTCAGCAAGTGTTGGAGGAGATTTACCTAATTTCCACTTTAGCGCTGAATTAATATCAGAATTAAGTCATTTTGGTAGAGTTTACCTTAATCTTGATTTAAACGAAACTGATCTAATATCTTATGTAAAAGAGTTAGAAAACATATACGATGAATATGACAATGCAAAAATCACGGTCAACGTCTTAGAATTGAGTCCTCCAATCGCCCCTGTAAGATTGACAATTAGTGGTGAGGATATTGATAATGTTAGTACCACAAGCAAAGCAATATTTAATGATATAACTGAACTAGAAAGCATTAAAAGTTATAATACTACTTCAAGTGCAAAATCACCAAAATTCGAAATTGAATATGATACAGCAGTTATGAGTAGTATGTTTATAACAAAAGTTCAAATTGATCAAATAATCGCTTTAAATCTAAATGGTTACGACTTAAATATCTTTGAGTATAACAATAACACTATAAATGTAAGTATCAATAGTGATATTACAGTAATTGATGACTTACTATTACTAAACGTTTATAGTGAACCACTTGATATAAATATTCCACTTGGAACATTTATATCAATTAATCAAGTAGTAGACTATAGTGTAATATATCGATTTAATAATGAAAACGTCTCATATATCGATTTATATCCGACAGATGAAAGCAGTGTCCTAAGTTTAAGAAATGACGTTAAAGAGATTGTTAAACATCATGATACAACGAACTTAACAATGACTTATGGTGGAGAAAACGAAATGTTTGAAGAAATCAGTGGTGATTTAATTCAAGCTAGTATTATTGCCCTTATTATGATTTATATAATAATGTATGTTCAGTTCAACAACTTTATAAAACCACTAATCATTTTACTAACAATTCCACTAAGTTTTACTGGTAGTTTCTTATTCATTATAATCTTTAATTCCCCAATAACAGCTACTGGATTAATTGGAATGGTGAGTCTGCTCGGTGTAACAGTTAATACCGGTATCCTCTTAGTTGAATATATTACAAGACATCATCAAAACGGTGAAGATGTAAAACAAGCTTGTGTTGAAGCAGTATTCTTACGCTTTAGACCTATTATATTAACAAGTTTAACAACAATATTAGGATTAATACCTTTACTTATAACAGGCGGTAATTTCTTTAGACCTTTGGCAATAGCTTTTATGGGAGGAATGGTTACAAGTACATTAATAACTATCTTCCTTATACCTAGTGTATATTCATTAATTTACTCCAAAAAACATAAAGCCACTTAAAGTGGTTTTTTGTTTACAAACAATTTAATAATGATATAATTATTAATTGTGAGAAGGTGAATTTATGAGCAAAGACGACAGAAAAAGGTATTTAATACTTAAAGACTCTAACATCATTAAAGGTTTGCTATTATTATCTATTCCATTAATGCTTAATAACTTTGTTAGAGTCTTCCATGATTTAGTTGATATGTATTTTGTTTCAAAGATTCCCAATTATGCTGCTGAATCAATTAGTGCAATTGGAATCACCTTCCCAATCACATTTATGTATATTAGTTTTGGAATCGGCTTAAGTGTTGCTGGTACTGCATTAATTTCACAATATTACGGTAGTGGCCAATTTGAAACTGCTAGGAAATACGCTACTCACTTAGTAATAATCGCATTATTAGTTGGTCTTTTCTTTAATATACTTTCCTTCTTTGCAGCTCCCTCTATTGTGAAGCTTATGGGTGCAACAGGATACACACTTGAAAACTCATCATCATATTTAATGATTAGATCATTTGAATTACCTTTTGTATTTTTATTCTTTGCGTTCACCGCAATGAGACAATCAAGCGGCGACACTGTCACACCTGTCATTTTAGGAGTTATAGCCTTAATATTAAACATGTTTCTATCACCGTATATGATTTCTGATCAAATATCAATCTTTGGATCGAATATAGAAGTATTCAATTTATCTTTTTATATAAAAGAATTTACAATTAACGGTCTAGGATTAGGAGTAGATGGTGCAGCTTACGCAACACTAATTTCCAATGTTATCATTGTTCCTTTTATCATAATCTTTATGTTTAAATCTAAAACCGGTATTACCTTAGATTTAAAATATACTAAATTACAAAAATCTATTTCTAAACCAATAATTTTTACCGCTATTCCTGCCGCAACAGGGCAAGCAATAACCGCTGTTGGTTTTGCTGTTCTTAACGGATTTATATTAACATATTATGGAGAAGTTACTGTTTCAGCATTCAACGTAGGTAACCGCGTAGCAAATCTTATTTTGATGCCAGTTATGGCTATTGGTGGTATTATGAGTGCATACATCGGACAAAACATTGGAAACCTAAATCCTAAAAGAGCTAAAAAAGCTTATCTTCAAGGAATGTTGATGTCTATTGTAATTATGATTTTCGGTAGTATTATTGGACTTATATTCCGAGCTCCTGCAGCAAGTTTATTTTTAACAGAAAACGAATTCGCTCTCGATCTAGCAATAACTTATACCCTTTTTCTATTTTTAGGGCTACCTCTTATGGCAATATTCCAAGCACACATTGGAGCGTTTAATGGTTCCGGTAGAACTAAATATACATTCTTTATTGGTATTATAAGATTATGGGGGTTTAGAATTCCACTTATTATGATATTCAAATACTTCACTGATTTTGGAAGTAGTGGAATATGGTATGCAATGATGCTTAGTAATATGTTAATTGTTATTGTTGGCTTCTTCTTTATGAAAAAGATAGATTTTAGTCCTAAAATTAAAATAGAAGCTACGGTATCATAAGTCTATACTTTTTTGAATTCTATTCACTATTCAAATCAATCAAAGATTATTAATTAATTCTCTCATTATTATGTTATAATTAGTAATCAAATCATTAGGGGATGATTATTATGAGTTTCTTAAGTTTGTTTGGTCATGATTTAAGTGACCCAAGCAAAGCCGCTACAATTGGTACTATTCACCATTTTCTTTATGTTGTGTTTGGTGCATTAACAGTATTTTTTATTTTAAAGTATGCAAAAAAAATAAGAGCAACAGGTAAAGACTATCACTTAAAAAGATACTGGTTAGTACTTCTTGTTGTTTTAGAGATCGCATATCATATCCATAACTGGACATATCCACGGTTTAGTATTCCATTACACATTTGTAGTTTCGCTGTTTTTATGAGTATCTTTTTGCTCCTAACAGATAGCAAAAAGGTATTTAATTTTGTGTTCTTTGTTGGAACCTTAGGTGGAGCAATGGCTTTACTCGTTCCAAATAGTTGGGGTTACTCATACTATAACTTTAGGTATTATCATTTTATTGTTTTACATTGTTCAATTATGGCAGTTCCGTTATACTATTACAAAGCTTATGATTACCGTGTTTCATATCAAACTCTATTATCAGTTTTTAAGACAGTCGTTGTCATTGGAGTAGCTGTGCACTTAATAAATCTATTCTTCCAATACTACGGAATAGATTCCAATTATTGGTTTATAACATATATACCTGATAATGTAGATAATATTTTTCACTCTTACCCTTTATATATAGTAACATTCATTTCAGCTGTATTCTTGACAATGAATATCCTATATTTCCTAACACGTGATAAGCTTACTATTGAATTAAATAAGAAGGAAAAAGAAGATTTAGAAAAATCAAAACAAAAACCGCTCAATTTAAAGTGAGCGGTTTTATTATTATTTCATTACTTTTTTTAAACCTTCTTCAATCTTATTTCCATACTCTAATGAATCATCGTATTTTAAGACTAATTGAGGCATTTTGCGCATTTTAACACGAGAAGCTAAACGAGATCTTACAAAAGATTTTGATCTTTCTAATGCTTTTTGAGCTGCTGCTTTTTTAGTATCTTGTCCTAGTATTGTGTAGTAAACCGTTAAAAAGCTATAATCATTAGTTAACCTTACTTCTGTAATCGTTAGAAATCCGATACTATCATCCTTAACATCACGACGATAAATATCAGTTAAAGCTCTTAGGATTGTGGTTTCTAAATGTTCTATTTTACTCAAGAACGACGTATCTCTTTTTCAATTGATGCTTCGATGATATCACCTTGTTTAATATCGTTATATTTCTCAATCATTATTCCACATTCATATCCTTCACGAACTTCTTTAGCATCATCTTTAAATCTTTTTAATGATGCCATTTTTCCTTCAAATACAACTACACCATCACGTAATACACGTACAAGACTATTTCTTTCAATAGTTCCATCAGTTACATAACATCCACCAATAGTACCAACTTTTGATATTTTGAATGTTTCACGTACTATTGCTTGGCCAGTTACTACTTCTTCAAATTCTGGGTCTAGCATACCTGTTAGGGCTGCTTCTATTTCTTCAAGAACTTTGTAGATAATATTATATAGTCTTACATCTACACCTTTTTCTTTTGCTATTTCTCTTACTTTAGATGTTGGGCGAACATTGAATCCTATTATAATTGCGTTTGAAGCTAATGCAAGTGTTACATCTGTTTCTGTGATAGTACCTACACTTGAACGAATAACATCAATTTTAGCACCTTCAACTTCAATTTTTTCTAATGACGCTTTTAAGGCTTCGATA
>JAOZSP010000098.1 GCA_029939615.1 Candidatus Izemoplasma sp.
AGGATCTGTCATTACCATAAATATTTGCCTCCTTCCAATTTCTTGGAAATATTATTTTTTACCAACTTGCTTTTTTAACGCCTGGTATTTGTCCTTTATAAGCTAATTCTCGGAAACAAATACGGCACAACTTGAATTTTTTGTAAACAGAATGTGGTCTTCCACATCTTTCACAACGTGTGTATTCTCTACTTGAGAATTTTGCAGGACGTTGCTGTTTTACTTTCATTGACATTTTTGCCATTATAAGCCTCCTTATTTTTTGAACGGCATACCTAATTGACTTAAAAGTTCTAATCCTTCTAAATCAGTATTTGCCGTTGTTACTATTACAATATCCATTCCTCTTACTCTATTAACTTTATCGTAATTTATTTCAGGGAATATTAATTGCTCTTTTACACCTAATGTATAATTTCCTCTACCATCAAATGATTTTTTAGAAACTCCTTGGAAGTCTCTAACACGTGGTAATGAAATTGAAACTAATTTATCTAGAAAATCATACATTCTTTCACCACGTAATGTTACTTTACAACCAATAGCCATACCTTCACGTAATTTGAAGTTTGCGATTGATTTTTTTGCTTTTGTTATAATAGGTTTTTGCCCTGTTAATAATGTCATTTCGTTTACTGCGTCATCTAATACTTTTGTATTAGTAATAGCATCTCCAACACCCATGTTTACAACTATTTTTGCTACTTTAGGTGCTTGCATTATTGATGTATAATTGAATTTTTCAATCATTGCAGTACGAACTGTATTTTCATATTTTTCACGTAAGCGATTCATGCTAAAGTCTCCTTTCTGATTAGTCTAATACCTCACCAGTTTTTTTAGAATATCTTACTTTTCTAGTAACTTCTTTTTTCTTAACGATTTCAGTAATTACTTTATGTCCGATTCTTGTTGTTCCTGTTTTCTTTTCTGAAATCATGATGTTAGAAGCGTTGAAAGGTGCTTCATATTCTAAAATTCCCCCGTCAGGGTTAGATTGAGTAGGTTTAGCATGTTTTTTTATTACATTTACTCCCTCAACAATTACTTTGTTTGTTTTAGGATAAACTTTTAAAACTTTACCTTCTTTACCAAGGTTTGCACCACTAATTACCTTAACAGTGTCTCCTTTTTTAATATTCATAAGTCTACCTCCTACTCTATAATACTTCTGGAGCTAACGATACGATTTTCATAAATCCTGCATCTCTTAACTCTCTTGCTACTGGGCCAAAGATACGAGTTCCAAGTGGACTCTTGTCTTCTTTAACAATTACAGCAGCGTTATCATCAAATTTGATGTAACTTCCATCTTTACGACGGATTTCTTTTTTAGTTCTTACTATTACAGCTCTCAATATTTCTCCCTTTTTCACTGAACCACCAGGAGTTGCTGCTTTTACTGTACAAACGACGATATCGCCGATACTAGCGTATTTACGACCTGTTCCTCCTAAAACCTTAATAGTTAAGACTTCACGAGCTCCAGAGTTGTCCGCTATTTTCATTCTAGATTCTTGTTGAATCATTATGATAGCCTCCTTTAACTCTCTTAATTTATTAGGATTTTGTTTCTACAATTTCTAATAAACGGAATCTTTTTGATTTTGATAATGGACGTGTTTCCATTATTTTTACTACATCTCCAACTTGTGCTTTATTAGCTTCGTCATGAGCTGCGAATTTCTTTGATTGTTTTACACGTTTTCCATATAAACGATGTTTTCTGTAAGTTATTACTGCAACTGAACATGTTTTGTCTGCTGATGCAGAAACTACTGTTCCAGTCAGTATTCTTCTACTATTTCGTTCCATAAGCTTCTCCTCTCGCCTTACTCAGCACGCTCTGTAAGAACAGTCTTCATACGAGCAATTGCTTTCTTCACTTTTCCGATACGAGCAGTGTTTTCTAATTGACCTGTAGCTTGTTGAAAACGTAGGTCAAATAATTCTTTTTTTAAACCTTTTATTTCATCATTAATCTTCGCAGTGTCCCATTCTCTAATTTCATTAGCTAACATTAGAATCACCACTTTCTCTTTTAACAAATTTTGTTCTTACTGGTAGTTTATGTTGTGCAAGACGTAATGCTTCTTTAGCGATTTCTTCGCTAACTCCTGCGATTTCGAACATAACTACTCCTTGTTTTACTACAGCAACGAATCCGTCTGGAGAACCTTTCCCAGATCCCATACGTACTTCTAAAGGTTTAGAAGTTTTAGCCATATGCGGGAATATTCTGATCCATACTTTTCCTTGACGTTTCATATAACGAGTCATTGCAACACGGGCAGCTTCGATTTGACGGTTAGTAATCCAGCATCCTTGTAACGCTACGATTCCGTAATCTCCAAAACTGATTTGTGTTCCACCTTTTGCTACTCCTTCGTATGAAACTCTGTGAGGGCGTCTATATTTAGTTCTTTTAGGTGTTAACATTATTTCTTCCCTCCTCTGTTTCTCATAGGTAGTATTTCTCCTTTATAGATCCATACTTTAATACCTAATTTACCATATGTTGTGTCAGCTTCAGCTGTAGCATAATCAATGTCAGCACGAAGTGTATGTAATGGAACATTACCTTCACTATATCCTTCGCTTCTTGCCATTTCTGCTCCACCTAAACGTCCTGATACCATTGTTTTACATCCTTTTGAGCCTGCTCTCATAGCTCTTTGAATAGCCATTTTTTGAACACGACGGAAAGATGCTCTGTTCTCTAATTGTTTTGCAATGTTTCTTGCAACAATTTGGGCGTCCATGTCTGGTTTTTTGATTTCTTTAATGTTCATGTATACTTCTTTATTTGAAAGTTTTTGTAATTTAGCTACTACTTCGTTTTTAATTGCGCTTTCACGACCGAAAACCATACCTGGTTTAGCAGTGTGAACAGTAAGGATAACTCTACCTTTACTTCTTTCAATTTCAATTCTAGAAACAGCTGCATTTTTATAAAAATCTTCTAGTAATGCTCGGATTTTTATATCTTCATGTAATAAATCGGCAACATCATTTTTATCAGCGTACCAACGAGAATCCCAATCTCTGATAATTCCAATTCTAAGTCCGACTGGATTTACTTTTTGACCCATGTGATAGCCTCCTATTCTTTTTCTGCCACTACAACAGTAATGTGGCTAGTTCTTTTTAAGATTTGTGATGCTCTACCTTGTGCTCTTGGTCTAAATCTTTTTAATGTAGGACCTTCTCCTACATAAATCTCTTTTACAAATAAGTTTTCAACATCCATGTTGTAGTTGTGTTCAGCGTTAGCGATTGCTGAGTTTACTAATTTTGTTACAACTGGTGATGCTGCTCTTGGAGTTAGTCTTAGTATAGCTAATGCTTCTCCAATGTTTTTTCCTCTAATTAGATCGATCACTAATTTTACTTTGCGAGAAGAGATACGTACCATTTTTGCTTGTGCTTTAGATTCCATATTATACTCCTCTACTTTCTTTTAGCTTTCTTATCATTTTTTTCGTGTCCACGATTGCTTCTAGTAGGAGCGAACTCTCCTAATTTGTGTCCAACCATATCTTCTTGTACGTATACAGGAATATGTACTTTACCGTTATAAACTGCGATTGTATGACCTATAAATTCTGGGAATATAGTCGATCTACGTGACCATGTTTGAATAACTTTCTTTTTACCTTCTGTGTTTAATGCTTCAACTTTCTTAAAAAGATGATCATCAACGAAAGGTCCTTTTTTTACTGAACGTGACATTAGAGTTCCTCCTTTCTATTTGTTACGACGTCTAACAATTAGACGGTCGCTAGCTTTTTTAACGCTTCTAGTTTTTAATCCTAATGCTGGTTTACCCCAAGGTGTTACAGGACCTTTTTTACCGATAGGTTGACGTCCTTCTCCACCACCATGTGGATGGTCTACTGGGTTCATTACAGATCCACGTACCGTTGGTCTGATACCACGATGTCTGTTTTTACCAGCTTTACCAATGTTTACTAATGAGTAATCTTGATTTCCAACTTCACCGATTGTTGCACGACAAGTCCCTAAAATCTTTCTTACTTCACCACTTGTTAATCTTACTAAAACGTATCTTTCTTCACGTCCTAGAATTTGGGCGCTTGTTCCAGCGCTACGAACTAATTGTCCGCCTTTACCAGGATATAATTCGATATTATGAATTACAGTTCCTACAGGGATAGTCATGATTACTTTAGCGTTACCAACTAAGATATCTGCTTCAGAACCACTCATAATTGTCATACCTACTTTTAATCCTTTTGGAGCGACGATGTATCTTTTTTCTCCATCAACATAATTAATCAATGCGATGAATGCGCTTCTGTTTGGATCATATTCGATAGTAGCTACTTTACCTGGAATATTATCTTTATTTCTTTTAAAATCGATGACACGGTATTTTCTTTTGTTCCCTCCACCTTGGTGGCGAACTGTGATTTTACCTTGGTTATTACGTCCTGATTTCTTATTCAGTTTACGTAGTAGTGATTTTTCAGGTTTATCAGTTGTTAATTCTGAATAATCAATACTTGTCATATGACGTAGTCCGTTAGTCATCGCTTTATATTTCTTTAAAGCCATAACAGTAACCTCCTTATTTTACTAAGCATTGAAGATTTCAATTTTGCTACCTTCAGCTAACGTAACGATAGCTTTAGTAACTGCTGGTTTGAAACCTGAATGCTGTCCTACTCTTTTTTTCTTAGGAATAGAATTGATTTTATTTACTCTTGTTACTTTTACTTTAAATAATTCTTCGATTGCTTCTTTGATTTGAATTTTGTTTGCTCTTTTATCAACACTAAATGTGTATTGATTTTGTTGTTCAACTAATAACATTGATTTTTCAGTGATGATAGGGCGTTTGATAATTTCACTTGCTAACATTATCCAAGCACCTCCTCATATTTTTTAACTGCGTCTACTGTAGCAACTATGTTTACGAAATTCATTAATTCATATACGCTTAAGTGATCTACTGTAGTTACAGTTACGTTTGGAATGTTTCTAGCTGATAAAGCAACGTTTACGTCTACTTCATTTAGTACAACAGCTACTTTTCCTTTTAGGTTTAAGTTTGAAATAACTTCAACCATATCTTTTGTTTTTACGTTTTCTAAACTTAAATTGTCTAGAACTTTAAATTTATCATCTTGTACTTTTAATGATAAAACTGATTTTAATGCTAAACGACGAACTTTACGGTTAACTTTTAAAGAGTAATCTCTTGGAGAAGGTCCGAATACTACTCCCCCACCAACCCACACTGGGCTTCTAGTTGATCCGCTTCGAGCACGTCCGGTACCTTTTTGTTTCCAAGGTTTACGTCCACCACCACGAACTTCAGTACGCGTTTTAGTTTTATGTGTTCCTTGACGCATAGCCGCTCTTTGAGCTTTTACTACATCGTATAAAGATTGTTGGTTAGGTTCAATACCGAATACTGAATCTAATAATTCAACTTCACCGACGTTTTGGCCTGCTTGATTTAACAATGCAACTTTTGGCATTTTAAATCCTCCTTTCAATTAATGATTATTCTTGAGCTTCTTGAGCTTCGGTTTCTACTTTAACTTCTGTTACAAAGTCTGCTGGGTTTAAAGGTTGAATTGCTTCTGCTTTAATTCCACGTTTTACGAATACTAGTCCTTTTTTCGGACCAGGTATAGAACCTTTAATTAATAATAAATTTCTGTCTAAATCTACTTTTACTATTTCTAAATTTTGGATTGTAACTGTATCAACACCCATATGTCCAGGTAAGTTTTTACCTTTTCTTACATGGTTTGGATCGATAGATCCCATTGATCCAGGAGCACGGTGATAATGAGAACCATGTCCCATTGGTCCACGACTCTGATTGTGACGTTTGATGCTTCCTTGGAACCCTTTTCCTTTAGAAGTTCCTGTTACATCAATTGTTTCACCTTCAGCGAATATATTTACTCGAATCTCTTGACCTACTTCGAAGTTATATAACTCTTTACCACTAACTTCTCTTAAGTAGCGCTTAGGATTTGAGTTCGATTTAGCAAAATGTCCTAATTCTGGCTTGTTTGCTAATTTTACTCGCTTGTCTTTGAAGCCTAATTGAATAGCTTCATATCCATCATTTTCAATAGTTTTCTTTTGAAGAACAACATTTGGTTCACAACTCACAACTGTTACAGGGATTAGTTCTCCTGCTTCGTTGAAGATTTGTGTCATTCCAATTTTTGTTCCTAAGATACCTTTGGCCATGAGTAACCTCCTCTTTTTATTTTAAATTATTTTAATACGATATCTACACCAGACGGTAAGTCTAAATGCATTAAACTGTCGATAGTTGCCGGAGTTGGATCCGTAATATCGATAAGACGTTTATGTGTACGTC
>JAOZSP010000099.1 GCA_029939615.1 Candidatus Izemoplasma sp.
AGTAACTATTATTGGTGGTGGAGATAGTGCAGCAGCAGCAATAAACTTAGGTTATGCTGAAAAATTCACTCATATCTCAACCGGTGGTGGAGCAAGTTTAGAGTATTTAGAAGGTAAAGTATTACCTGGAGTTGCAGCAGTAGACGAACTATAAAAAGAGGATAAAGAAACAATCAATGAGTTGTTTAGTGAGGATCAAAAATGAGAGCAGAGTTAAAAATTAAAAGCACGACAGGATTACATGCTTCACTAGCTGCGAAAGTTGTACAACTTTCAAGCAAATATGATGCTAATGTAATAATTCAATATAATGATATGACTGTAGATGCCAAAAGTATTTTAGGGTTAATATCACTTGCTATTCCAAAAGGTGAAAATATTACAGTTATTGTTGAAGGAAACGATAGTGAAAAGGCTTTGAATGATTTTAAAAAAATATTAAGTTAGGGTGAAAAAAATGAGAAAACCAATTATCGCTGGTAACTGGAAAATGTTTAAAACAAGAGATGAAGCATTAGGGTTTATTTATAATGTAAACATGAATGTACCATCAAGTGAGTATGTTGATAGTGTAGTATGTGCTCAAGCTCCAATCTTAAGAGATCTTGTGAAAAGACAAGGCGACAACTTGAAAGTTGGAGCACAAAATATGCATTATTTAGATACTGGTGCTTATACTGGAGAAGTAAGTGCGCCATTATTAGAAAATATCGGTGTTTCATATGTTGTTTTAGGGCATAGTGAAAGAAGAGCGTATTATAATGAAACAGATAATGAAGTGAATAAAAAAATCCATCAAGCTTTCCGTTATGGAATTACACCTATTTTATGTGTTGGTGAAAGTCTAGAATTACGTGAAAGTGGAAAAACTAATGATTTTATTAAAGGACAAGTAGTTGTAGCCTTAAAAGGATTAGGTAGTGAACAAATCAAAGAATTAGTTATTGCTTATGAACCTATATGGGCAATCGGTACTGGTAAAACAGCGACAGCTGAAATGGCTAATGACACCATTAAAGAAATAAGAAATGTTGTTAGAGAATTATTTGACAATGAATCTGCTGAAGCTATGCGTATTCAATACGGTGGAAGTGTTAAACCTGCAAATGTTGACGAGTTATTATCAATGAGTGATATTGATGGTGCTTTAGTTGGTGGAGCAAGTTTAGATCCAGAATCGTTCTTAATACTAGTAAATGCAGCTGTTAAAAAATAAGCAAATGAAAGGTAGGATATCTTAGGATAACCTACCTTTTTTTTCGGTGTGAAAGGATTGGGTTTATAAGTTATGATTAAAGTACATACATAATATTAAAACAATAAAAAAACCGCTAATCTAGCGGTTTTAGTTTGATTATCTGTTGTAGTATTCTACGATTAAGTTGTCTTTGATGTCTGATTAGATTTATTGTCTTTCAGGTAATCTGATATAAGTAACTTAGAATTTGTTTTCATCGAAATTTACGAATTCTGGTCTAGCAATTACGGCTTCTAAAGCATCTTTTACAAAAGTAAATTTTTGTGCTTTTTCACTTAATGTAATAACTTGTCCAGGAACTACTCTGTAAGATGGGATATCTGTACGACGTCCATCAACATAAACGTGAGCATGGTTAACTAATTGTCTTGATTGACGTCTAGTTTTTGCGAATCCTGCTCTGTAAACTAAGTTATCTAATCTTGATTCTAATAAGAACAAGAAGTTCTCACCTTGTTTACCTAACATTTTCTTAGCTTCGTTAAATGTTTTCTTGAATTGTTTTTCATTTACACCATAAGTAAATCTTACTTTTTGTTTTTCTTGTAATTGAACTCCATATTCAGATATTTTTCCACGACGTTGTCCGTGTTGCCCTGGTGGGTAAGGTCTTCTACCTAACTCTTTACCAGTTTCAGTGACTGAATATTTTAAACGTCTAGAAATTTTCCAACTTGGTCCAGTATAACGTGCCATCTGTGTATTCCTCCTTTTATTTTTTTTACGAGAGTAACAATGATTTATTAATCAGAATGTTTTAATGTTTTCACCTCGTCAGCGGAGACTACTAGCAAACCTTTTTGGGAACATTCAGCAGTTAATTAAAGTCATTATTTAGCTGCCATTATTACACGTGCGCAACATATATTATATAGAAACTGTTAACTAATGTCAACTAATTTCGTTATTACTTTTTCTAAGTACAATTGATCAATTTCATCGAATCTTGAATGGAGTGGTGAATCAATGTCTAATACACCTAGTAACCTATCGTTTTTTATAATGGGGATTACAATTTCACTTATACTATTTGCGTCACAAGCGATATGTCCTTTAAACTTTTGCACATTATTTACAACATATGTTTTCATGTCTTTAGCACTACTTCCACATACTCCACTACCTAGTTTGATTTCAGAACATGCTGGTAAACCCTGAAATGGTCCAAGGTACAGTTTTTTACCATCATACAGATAAAACCCAACCCAGTTTATATCATCCAAGAAGTAGTTAATATAAGCACTTAAATTACTTAAAGAAGAAATGAAAGAATCACTGCTTACTAAAAAATATTCTAAATGTGAAAGCATAATTTCGTAGTTTTTTTGTTTTGTCTTTCCTTTTTTGACTTTTATAAACATCATAATCACCTATCTAAAATTTTAAACAAATTATTATTAAATTGCAAACAATTATGTTATTATATTTTTGATTAGGAGTTGATATCAATGTATGAAAGAATATTGGTTAGATATGGTGATTTAACACTAAAAGGTAAAAATAAGAGAATGTTTATTGAAAGAGTTAATAATTTAATAAGAAATAAAGTGAATAATGATAAAGTGAAATATGAGAAAAATCATGATCGCTTATATATTTTATTAAACGGTGAAAGCCATGAGGATGTTATAAAAGGACTAGACCGTGTTTCTGGTCTTTCAAGTTATAGTTTAGTAAGTAAAACAACGAAGGACATGGAAAGTATTTTCGAAAAAGCTTTTGAAGTTGTGGAAAGTGAATTAAAAGGGAAAGTAGTTACTTTTAAAGTAGAAAGCAAAAGAAGTGATAAAAACTACCCAGTGAAGAGTCCTGAAATATCAAAACTTGTAGCAGGACATGTATTAAGGAATACCGATTTACTAAAAGTTGATGTTCATAAACCAGAACTTACATTAAATGTTGAAGTCAGAAGTGATGCAACATTTATATATTGTAAAAAGATTAAAGGTATGGGAGGATTCCCTGTAGGTGTTGCTGGTAAAGGATTACTTATGTTAAGCGGTGGAATCGATTCTCCGGTAGCTGGGTTTTTAGCTATGAAACAAGGGATTCAAATTGAATGTATTCATTTTGAAAGTACACCATTAACAAGTATTGAATCAGCTCAGAAAGTAATTGATCTTACAGAAAAAATGAGTGCTTATGCACCGCATAATGTCATAAAAGTACATATGGTTCCATTTATGGAATTACATCAAGCATTACTTAACTATATTCCGGAATCATATAACATCACAATTATGCGAAGAATGATGTACCGTATTAGTGAAGAAATAGCGAAAAGAAATAACTGTATAGTTTTACTAAATGGAGAGAGCGTTGGCCAAGTAGCTTCACAAACTTTACAAAGTATGAGTGTCATCAATACAGTTGTAAATATGCCAGTAATTAGACCACTTTCAACATACGATAAATTAGATATTATCGGTATTTCTAGAAAGATAGATTGTTATAATATATCGATTAAACCATTTGAAGATTGCTGTACTGTTTATCTTCCTAAAAAACCAGCAACAGCTCCTAAACTTGATAAGTGTGAACTGTACGAACAAAAATTTGATTTTAAGGAAATCCTAGATAAAACAATAGAAAACACAAAAACTATTATTGTTAATGCTAATAATCATCGTGATATTACTTTGGAAGGGTTTATCGTGAGTGAGGTTATCTAATGAGAATAATTACTCTAGAAAAAGGGTTGAAGATTTATAATTTTGATAAGGAAGCTCAAGGAGAGACTGTTTCTTACAATATAGGGATTTTAGAAGACGGAGATAACTGTTTAGTTATCGACACTGCTTTTAGAAGACATTTTAATTTGCTTGTTGAAGATTTATCAAGAAATAATAAAACAATAACACAGACGATAATAACGCACTTTCATAAGGACCACATTGGTGGTATAACAAAACTAAGAAATACTGATATTTACGCGAGTAAAAATGCAGAAATCACTATTAAAAAAGTATTTAAGGATAGTGATTATTCGAGGTATTTACCAACAAATTTAGTAGAATCAGAAACTATCTATTTTGGTGATTTCAAAATAGAAATGATAATGAATATAGGACATAGTGTTGATGGCTTGCTTGTTATTGTGAATGATAAGTATTTATTTGTTGGTGATGAGATGATTTACGATATAAATGGGAAAGAACTATTACCATTTCCAAGTGAAGGAGATTATGTAGCTCATATTGAATCATTAAATAGAATAAAAGAGTATTCTAAGAATGGTGTTATTGTCCCATCACATGGGCCTGTTCTAACTGATAAATCATATTTTATACAAGATATTGAAAATAGAATAATGTATTTAAAATATAAGCATGAAAATCCTAAAAAGAATCACAATGATTTTTATAATGAAACAGACATATACTTTTTAGGACATGAATGGTATAAAAACAATATTTAAAATACATAATATTTGTAAACGAATCATATTTTATATATAATATATGAGAGGTGTCTAAAATGAAAAAGATTATATTATTAATAATTGGAATTATGCTTGTATTTACACTTTCAGCTTGTGATAAGATAGAATATATTAATATCTCTAATAAAGAACTAGTAGAACTATTAGAAGATAATGATAACTATCAGTTTATTGACGTAAGAACAAGTGCTGAGTACTACGAAGGTCATATTGGAGGATTTATTATTATTGATTACTATATGATTGATGAGGATCATAGTTTACTGGATCGTTTTGATAAAAACATCCCAGTAGTAATTATGTGTAACAGTGGAAATAGAAGTGTTAGTGCTTCTGAAATCTTTGTGGAAGAAGGATTTGTGGAAGTTTACAACCTAACTGACGGTATTGAAGGTTGGGATGGAGCAACGGAGTAAATAATTTTACTCCTTTTTATTAGAATTTTTGGTCTAATGAAGCCGAGGTGAAAATTATGATAATCACAAGTGTTAATAATCAATTAATAAAAGATACGACTAAACTACATTTAAAGAAATACCGAGATAGTACCGGATTGTTTTTAGTTGAAGGATATCATCTTTATGAAGAAGCTGAAAAAGTAGGGAACATAAAAGCTGTTTTTACGACTGATGAAGGAATTACAGGTGACAAAGTTATTTATGTTACAGATATAATTTTAGAGAAATTAGCTCAAACAAAAAAACCACAAAAGATATTAACTGTTTGTGAGAAAATAAAAGCAAACGATTTATCAGATAAAGTATTAATATGCGAAAAAATTCAAGACCCAGGTAATTTAGGAACACTAATGAGAAGCGCACTTGCTTTTGGGTTTAATACCATTGTTTTAGATAACACTGTCGACATTTATAATGACAAAGTATTAAGAAGCACTCAAGGAGCAATCTTTAAACTAAATATTCTTGAGATGAATACAATCGATTTTATCGATAATAATTCTGAATATAAAGTGTATGGAACTTCATTAAACGGAGCACCATTAAAAGATATAAAAACTAGTGAAAAATTAGCCCTTATTTTAGGAAATGAAGGTAGTGGAATTAGTAAAGGAATTCTTAATAAAACAGACGAAAATATTACTATAAACACAACTGAAGTAGAGAGCCTTAATGTTGGCGTTGCAGGGAGTATAATAATGCATTATTTAATGTCCTAAATACTTGCATTAAAAAGCTATCTATGATAAAATACTTATGCATATGAGTTAGAGAGTGGGTCAAAACCCGCTCTTTTGTTTGAAATAAAGGAGAAATTATATGGAAAAACTAGTAAAAAAAATAGAAGATTTAGTTACAAAATTATCGTACTACTTGTACGATGTTGAATACGTTAAAGAAAATGAACAATATGTCTTAAGAATCATGATTGAAAATGAATCATCTATTGATATTGATGATTGCGTCTTAGTAAGTAAAGCGGTAAGTGAAATGCTAGACTTAAATGATTCATTTGAAGAAGCATATATGTTAGAAGTGACAAGCCCCGGAGCTGAAAGAGTTTTGCGAACATCTGAGCAAATAAAAAGAGCTGTAGGGAGTAATGTATATATTGAAACTTTTGATCAAAAAGTAAGTGGTAAAATGCTTTCTTATAAAGAAGGATTTATTGAAGTGAAACAAAAAAATAAAAGAATTACAAAAATAAAA
>JAOZSP010000100.1:0-4365 GCA_029939615.1 Candidatus Izemoplasma sp.
AATTGATCCTGAAGATATTCAAGTAGGTGATATTATTGCATTTAATATTGATATTACAAATGATGGTATAGATGATGTTGTAGTTCATTATATTGCTGAAATCAATTCATTTAATAATGAGCTAATCTTTAAGACAAAGCCAAACGTTAGTGATTTACATGATAGTTGGACAATTGAAGAAAAGGATATAATCGGAATACATGAGTATCAAATCAATAATATTGGTGGACCAATTATGTTTGCACAATCATGGATAGGAATTATGGTAATCTTAATTGATATTATAGTAGTTTCATTTGTATATGATGCTCTATTTGTAAAAAAGGAAGATAAGAAAAAAGAAAAAAAGAAAGTTATTACTACCGATAAGGTGCCTTCGGTATAATAATTACTAATTATATAAGTACCTCTATATTATTTTGTAGAGGTATTTTTTGATGAAACAAATGAATAATTAGTTAATTTCAAATCTTAAATAAAAATTAACAAATATTTATAGCCATTGATTAGTCATAGCTTCTTATATAGAATAAGGTTACAAATAGCATATGAGGAGGAGAACTAATGAATAAGAACTCAAGAAAATCAATTATTGTCTTTTTACTAGTATTGTCGTTAGTTCTTACAACTGGAACTTTTGCTTACTGGGCAAGTTTTGTAGAAGGTACAACTGATGAAGCAGTAGGTACAATAGCTGTTGGTTACGGGGAAAGTGTCGAAACAAGATTTGAATTAACAAACAATATTAATAATGATGAATATCTAGTTCCTCAAGGACAAGCAAATAATAGTCAAAAAGGTGCAGTAGAAAGCATATCACTTATATATGGTCTAGCATGGAAAGAAAATTCTGATTTATCACAATTAGTAGGAGCAACTGCTACAGGGAAAGTAAATGTTACATATAGTATGATTATTGAATCAGATGGTGAAAAACTAGATGAAGAAGAATACTCTAATATATACAATTTAATAAATGTAAATTCTGACTTAAGTAATCCAAGTGAACTTATCCTTGACGAGGAATCAAAGTTATTCTCATTTTATATCACGATGAATGAACCAAAAAATCAAGAAGAATATACTATTATCTCAAATGCAACAATAACAATTACATTTAGTTTCAGCATCAATGATGAAGCAATTGATACAGTTGACGGTGAAGTTCTAGCATTATCGCCTTATGGAAGCACACATCAAGAAATAATACCTAGTATTATCGCAGATATGCAAGAAAAATTAGCTTTAACAGGTTCTTACGGAAGAACATGGGGAAATTACCGCTATACAGATCTTGGACTTAATCCTGAAGATTGGGCTGAGGCAGTTAATCATATATATTACAAACCTTCTGGAAACGTTCTTCGTTTAAGACCTGAAAAAGGATATGAATTTACTATTTATAATAGTGATAATGAAGAATTCACTATGAAAGGATCATATAATTGGAATTTAATATATAATGATTTAGATGGTAATTGGTATTTCCATGTAATGACACCTGAAAATATAGTTGATATAAATACTCTTGTAGTTGAATTATCATAGTTGAAATGAAATTACTATTGTTAAATCTAAGATAAATAATACAAAAGCAAACTTAATGTTTGCTTTTTCAAATTTTAGAGAGATTTGTTAAACCAAAAAGTAAATTAAATAATAACATAGCAATTGAGTGAAAACTCAATTTATTTTTTATACAATTTATGTTAGTATTGTTTTATGATAAGAATGTTATGTAAATTAGAAAAAATATTTTTTCTTCAAATATTCTTCTAATTATTTTAGATAGAACAAAAATAGATTGCAAATATAGGAGGTTTATATGGAAGAGAAATATAAATCATTATTGGAAAAAAACAAATTATATCGTAAAATACTAAAAACATTACCAGATTTCTTTGCTTATAAGAATATAGATGGTGTTTATGAGGTTGTATCAAAAGAAGTAGATGAACTTTACAAAGATAGATTTGATACTGTAGAGGGAAAAACAATTGATGAAATTTATTCCAAAGAAACTGCAAAAGATGTACGTGAGATTGATCAAGAGGTTGTAGACAAGAAAGAGGTAGTGACTGCTATTTATGAAGTTGAATCTTCTAATGGAATCATTACTATGGATACAACTAGATCACCAATTTTTGATGATAATGGGAATATCAAGGGAATTGTATCAGTTAGTAGAAATATTAATAAATTAATAGAGATGACAGATAGACTTGAACAAATTTCAGAGATTCAAAATGTAATAATTGATATTTCAAAATCATTCGTTAATTTGAAGGAAGTAAGTTTTGATGATGTCATGACATCAAGTCTAAAAAAATTAGGAACTGTAATAAACGCAGATAGAGCATATATTTTTGAATATAATTTCAGTGAAAACACAATGGATAACACTCACGAATGGTGCAACGAAAGAATAATGCCGGAAATTGATAATCTCCAAGGGATTCCAGTTACGTATTTCTTAGATGGATGGGTTAATGTCCACAGAAAAAAAGAATCGGTTTTAATCACAGATTTGGATTTGGAAGATCCTAAGTCAAATCTTTATAAAATATTAAAACCTCAAAATGTTAAATCACTAATTACTATGCCAATATTTGTTGATAACAAATGTGCTGGATTTTTTGGATTTGATGCTATTAAGGAGAAACAATCATGGGAAGGAATCTTGGAATTGTTTTCGATTCTTCCAGAAGTATACTCTTCATTAATAACGCAAAATAGGACATTAAGAGATTTAAGAAAAGCACAAGAGAAAGCTCAAAAAGCAAGTAAAACTCAATCAGATTTTATCGCAAAAGTGACACATGAATTACGTACGCCAATCAACGGATTAACTAATGCATTGTATTTGATTCAGGATTCAGGGTTAACAATAGACCAAACTAAATATACAAATATCATGGAGTATTCATTAGAAGTATTAGCTAGTATGGTAAATAACATTTTAGATTACTCAAAAATTGAAAAGGACAAGCTTATATTTAAATCAACAGATATTAATCTAGAAAATGAAATAATAAAAATTATTAAAGTAAATAAATATATGGCAAGTAGTAAAGGTCTTGGATTGTATTTAAATTACGATTATTCAATTCCAACAATTGTGTCTGCTGACATTGAGAAACTAAGACAGATTTTGAATAACTTAATTGTTAATGCAATTAAATACACAAATTACGGACATGTTGAAATCAAAGTTACCGCAATTAATAATGAATCACCATATGTAGATATAAAGTTTGAAATCATTGATACTGGAATAGGGATTTCAAAACAAGACCATAATCAGATATTTGATGAGTTTTTTCAAGTTGGAGATGAATTGAATAAAAAACCTCAAGGTACTGGGCTAGGACTTACAATCACAAGAGATTTTTTACATTTCTTGAAAAGTGAATTATATGTTAATTCTGAGATAAGACAAGGGTCTACTTTTGGGTTTGAGTTAAAACTATATTCACCTTCTAATGAGATAAGACAAGCATTTAATAAAAGAGTGCTTGTAGTGGACTTATCAGAGGGGGAACATTCAAATGTTATTGATTTCTTGAAAACGCACTTTGTAAAAGTGGAAGTTTGTAATGTTCGTAATTGTCGGTTAATAATACGTGAATCGTTTGATATCGTATTTGTTTATACAAATGATAAAGAAACATATCGAGATAAACTGAGTAAAATTTCTAGCGCAATAAGTAAAGTTGGAGATCGTATGACTAAAGTAATATTGTACGATGAAGTAAAAAGCCAAGAAATTGTAGATTCATTTGACTTATTTGATTGCTCTATGGAAGTGCCGTCAGCTTCAGAAGTTTTAGCTGAGAGATTAACAACATGTGGAACTGACAACAAACCAATTGAAACATTGCAGAGTTCACTAAAAGATAACAAACAAAAAATTTTACTTGTGGATGATAATAATATTAACAGACGTGTAATGAGTGAATTACTTAAAGGGATGTTTCTAGAAGTAACTGAAGCCAAAGATGGATTCGAAGCAATAGAATTAGTAAAACAAGAAAACTTCAACATGATTTTTATGGATATCTTAATGCCGGGATTAGATGGGTACGAAACAAGCAAACGAATTCGTGAATTAGATGGTGTTAGAGGAAGCATTCCAATCATTGCGGTAACTGCAAATGACGCAGAATCAACCAAAGAGAAAATTGTTGAATATGGAATGAACGGAGTTTTACCAAAACCTTTACGAAAAGAAGATTTAGAAAACTTATTAAACGAGTATTTTAGTAATATAATAAATCCTATGGATAACAATGACGATTTAGTAATATTTGATATAGATGAATTTGAGCTCTTTTATGAGGAAGACTTTATTAGACTAGAGCTATT
>JAOZSP010000100.1:4375-6314 GCA_029939615.1 Candidatus Izemoplasma sp.
TTAAATACATTTTTCCAGGACAAGCAAAAAGATATTGAACGAATAACAGACGCTTTTAAAGCAAAAGACTGTGAGTTAATTCATAGAGCTTTACATTATATGAAAGGTTCTTTTACATACCTTAAAGCTAAGAATATTTCGGAAATTACTCAAAGAATACTAGATTTATCATATGAGAATAAATTAAATCAAGTATTACTACTAGAAAAACCTTTATTGCATAAATACGATTTATTACTTAAAGAGTTAAAAAGATATTTTGATACACTATAAATCAAGTATAATATTCGCTTTACTAGACAAAGCAGGTGAAAAACGTGAATATAATTAAGAGTTTACTGTACTATCTCGCAATAATTTTATTGAGTTTCTATATTTTACTACTTGTATTTTCCCCACAAAAAATAATGGATACTGTTGGATTTAGAGCTTTTGTTGTATTATCAAATTCAATGGAACCTAGAATTAATGTAGATGATCTAATCATTATAAGACGTGTAGATGAACCAAAATTAGAAGTAGGAGACATCATTACAATTGTTGTATATATTCCAGAAATTGGTGAAGAAACTTATGTAACACATTATTTAGGTGCGATTGAGACATCTGGGGATGAAAACGTATATAGAACTAGAGGAATCAATTTAGCTGAGGATGAATATGATGATTGGGTAGATGATGACGGAGAACCTATTGTACTCACATTTGATGACATTGAAGGGAAATATCTATTTAGAATTCCATATGTAGGATATCTCCAAAGAGCTTTAAATAGTAAAGTAATCCTTGGGTTACTACTGGTAAACTTTGGTGTGATTTACCTATTAGTTAAATATATTAAGAGAAATGATACTGAAGATATAGATGAAGATGAATAAAATCAACTTAGGTTGATTTTTTTTTAGAATCTTAAGTAAATCTTAACTATTCACACGAATCCTTGTTAAAAATCTCTAGTCTATTAAAATAGAGGTACCATTGAATATGAAAGAAGGAAGACCAATGAGAACTAATAAAAAGGACAAACAAGCAAATTACAAGCTTCATAGAGTAATAATAGTAGCATTATTAGTGCTAGCTTTTGCTATGAGTTCAAGTACATTTTCTTATTGGGCAAGTTATGTAGAAGGAACTAGCAGCTCATACAATACGAATTTTAAAGTAGGATCTACTACATTCCAAGATTATGATTTCATTATCAATTCTGAAGATGATCAAGGTGAATTTCTTATTGACGACACACAACTGATTATTAAAAGAAGACCTACAGGAGAATCAATAGATGTTTTATTCGGTATAAATTGGGAAGATAAAACAACTATAAACGAAGATGGAACAGTTACAACAGCAAAGATTAAACTTTCATATAGATTATATGCTGAAAAAAACGGCGTTGAAGTAAGAAAATATCAATATAAAAGACTAAACAGTATGCTAGAAATAGATTTTGGTGAAGAAAACTCAGAATTCATTACTTTGAATGGTGGTACTCAATCATTTGGAATGAATATTAGCATTGATCAAAACTTAAAAAAATGGCAATACGGACTACTAGAACAATCTGATGTGACAATTATTGTGACATATGAAATAATTTACACGACAACCGAAGTAATTAAATAACACCATTAAAACAATAGATGTTGATAAAATACATAAATCTTGTATTTATTAACATCTTTTTTTATTTAATTCCTAATGGCCAATAAGATTCTTGATGCATACAGCGCTAATCCGTGTTATAATAGCATTAAATATACTAAAGAGCATTTCAGGGGGTTACATAATGGACAGAATTCTTATTGTAGAAGACAATAAAATAGTAAGCAAAACAATTGAAAGAAAACTTCAAGCAAACAACTTTATTGTTGATTGTTGTTTCAACGCCGAAGACGCTTTACAAGGGATTAATAAACATGAATATGCATTAATCATTTTG
>JAOZSP010000101.1 GCA_029939615.1 Candidatus Izemoplasma sp.
CCAATAAGATTATTTTTACCAATAGCGACAATTAACGAAATCATTAAACACTCACCTTACCTTTTATAAGAGGGTGTGGATTATAGTTAATTAAATTAAAATCCTCATATTTAAAATCCTCAATATCTTTAACTATAGGATCAATTACCATTTTTGGTAATTCACGAGGTTTCCTTGATAATTGCAATTTAACTTGTTCAAAGTGATCATTATAAATATGAGCATCTCCTAAAGTATGAACAAAATCACCAAGTTCTAAGTTAGTAACATGAGCAATCATCATTGTAAGTAATGCATAACTCGCAATGTTAAAAGGAATACCTAAAAATGTATCCGCACTTCGTTGGTATAATTGACAGCTTAATCTATTATTATTTACATAAAAATGAAACATCATATGACAAGGTGGTAACGCCATTTTAGGAATTAATGGTGGATTCCAAGCATTAATGATTAGTCTTCTACTAGAAGGGTTAGCTTTAATATCATTAATTACCTTTTGAAGTTGATCAACAAATAATCCGTCAGGTCCTTCAAAATGTCTCCATTGTCTTCCATAGACAGGTCCTAGTTCACCATGTTTTTTCGCAAAATCATCACTATTTTTAATCTTTTCAATAAATTGTTTCATTGTCTCATTTTGATAATCAGAACTTTTCTTAAATATTTGATAAGGCCACTCATTCCAAATACGAACATTATTCTCAACTAAGTATTTAATGTTTGTATCACCTTTTATGAACCACAGTAATTCATATATTACTGATTTTAAATGAACTTTTTTTGTAGTAAGTAAAGGAAAGCCTTTATTTAAATTAAAACGCATTTGATAACCAAAAGTACTTAAAGTACCCGTACCTGTGCGATCGTGTTTTTCTTCACCATTATCTAAGATATGAGTAAGTAAATCTAGATATTGTTTCATAAAGTCACTCTTCTTTCCTTCTAATTTTCTTAACTAGTTGTTTAAGAAAAACAGCTATAGTAAAAATAATGGGTATTGTAGGCGTAAATGGCCCAGCCCATATTAAGATATAAGCAGCACTAATTCCAAAAAAGTATTCATCACCAGTTAAAATTCCCGAAATAAATAAAACCCAAGTAGGAATATAAAAGATAAGAGCTGCGATTACAATATAGATAAACATATCCTTAACAAAAATGTTTTCCTTAAGCCATTTTTTCATATACATCACCATGTTTTTTTAAACTACAAATATTATATCAAATTATAAGTAATAATTAAATATATTATTAATATTATAGAAAAAAAAGTGTTTTCACACTTTTCTTAATGAGAACAACAAGTAAGGGGGAATCACTTATCATTTTTGGTATTTATGAAAGTAATTTTTTCAGCAATAACTTCAGGATAACTAAAAGATTTTCCATCTGCGTACTCGTAGTATTTTTGAGCAAGACGAGCTTTAACTCCAATTACTGATCCTTTTTTACAGTAAGTAACCGTATTTTCAGCAATTCCGCTCCATAAAGTACATTTAATAAAATCGGTATCATATTCACCTGTTTCAGCATTTTTATAACCTCTTTGAATCGCAAGTGTTATTGTAGTAACATTTCTTCCGTCTTCTAGAGTTCTTAATTCTGGGTCATATACTAAACGACCAACTAGGACAACTTGATTTAACATACTACCTCCTTTTTTAGTAGTATACTTGTTATTAGGGTTATTATTGGAATGCTATAAATTGCACCATATGCATACAAAAGAGCCTAATTATATAAAAATTAGGCTCTTTAATGTCTATAAGTCTAAATAACAGTGTTAATATTTAAATATTTCTCAAATTCTTAATAAATCGTATAACTAATTAAAAATCAAATTCAACGTCTTCTCTTTTAGCAATGTCTGCTTCAAAGAATTCTTTTTTCTCAACATGAATCATATTTGCAACGATACTAGTTGGGAAAGTTACTATACGTGAATTAATAGTAGAAACATTTGAATTATACATTCTTCTAGCTGCTTGTAGATGTTCCTCGACGTCTGTAATGCTTCTTTGTAAATTCGAGAATGATTTTTCAGCTTTTAAGTCTGGATAAGCTTCAACAGCAACATTGATTCCTGCTTGTACTCCGTCCATTTTAGCCATAAATGCTTGTTTTTCTTGAATTGATAAGTTTTTAGGTAATCCTGCACGCCATTTTGTAACATTTTCTAATGTTTCTGCTTCATGTTTTGCATACCCTTTTACAGATTTAACCATTTTTGTTAAAACATCAAATCTTTTTGTTAGTGCAACGTCAATTCCACTTTCTGCTTCATTAACTTTTACTTCTAGTTGTCTTAAACTGTTCATTGTTCCGATATACCATAATACAGGTAATATAACTACAACAACTACTACTATCGCAACTATTATAAATGGATTCATTTACTTCACTCCTTCTTAAATATGTTATTGTTTAATTTTAGTTCTGTTACAACATCTTTTATAACTAATAAATCTCTTTTAAATTCTTCAAAGATACCTTCATTAAGTTTACTAAACATTTTTAACTCAAATGTATCTCTAAAATTATTAATACCTATATGCAATTTACTACCTAAAAATGAAAAGTAGATATTACCTTTGTTTTTTTGCTCGAATTTCATAAGTGCTTCCATAAAATGAGGAGTTAAAACATAAAATGCACTATGTTCGCTTGTTGCATATGTTTTAAATTTCTTATTAAATTGAATACTCTCAAGTTTTACTTTTTTATAACTACGTTTTTTTGTTGGACGGGCTCTTTCTAAAACTTGAAGATACCCATCAAAATCTTTATTAAATTCGAATATAAATATTCTTCCTAAGAAGTATGTTTCATAATATGTTCTTGTACCGTTTTTAGTATGCTCAACATGTCTTTCTTCTAATTTTACATCACTCGATACAAATTCAACACCTTCCATTGATCCTTGTAGGAAATCTTCTGTATGGAATCTATCTGCTCTTTTAACAAATTCAGTTGAGTAAACTTGTGCTTGGCTTAATCCACTATGAGGATCAAACCTTCCGTTATCAACAAACGTATCAACTAAACCAGTTAGCACCTTACTTTTAAATGACTTACTTAATTTTGAAAAGTCATTAAATCCGATACCACCAATAATTACTCCTGTTGCTCCTAGTCCAATTAACAGGAAAACACCAATTTCTTGTAAAAATACTAAACAAAGAACCCCTAAAATTACTAGGATTCCTCCAATTATTATTTTCTTTTCACTTTTTGCTTTTGCGATTATATATTCATCTAAGTTTTCTATCATCTTTTTCACCCTTTATCTATTATACTCTATCTATAGTTTGATTTAAACAACTATTATATATTTTTCATGTAAACTTGATTGTAGCGTTAACGGCTTTAAGCCAATTTTTATATAATTCTGTCCTTTTATTTAAAGACATTGTAGGTTTAAATATCTCTGTTGACTGTGATAATTGTTTTATCTCATCAATATCTTTAAAGAAACCACTAGCTAAACCACTAATGTATGCTGCACCTAAGGCGGTAGATTCACTAATTTTTGGTCTTATAATATCAATATTTAATATATCACTCTGAAATTGTATTAAGAAATTATTTAATGACGCACCACCGTCAACCTTAAGAAATGATGGCGTTATATTAGATTCTTCTGCCATTACATTTATAATATCTTTAGTTTGATAAGCTAAACTTTCTAGTGCTGCTCTTGTAATATGTTTTATTGTAGTTCCTCTTGTAATCCCGAAGATTGCTCCTTTAGCTTCGGTGTTCCAGTGTGGAGTCCCTAGTCCTACAAAAGCAGGTACAAAGTAAACACCATAGTTCTCTTTTGCACTAACAGCTAGACTTTCACTATCTTTTGCTTCATCAAAGAAGTTTAAAGCATCACGCAACCATTGTATTGCACTTCCAGCTACAAAAACACTACCTTCAAGAGCATATGTTATTTCACCATTAATGCTATAAGCAATTGTTGTTAATAACCCTTTACTTGATAAAACTGCTTTATTCCCAATATTCATTAACATAAAACATCCTGTTCCATAAGTATTCTTAATAGAACCTTCTTCTAAACATAGTTGTCCAAATAAAGCTGATTGTTGATCTCCTAAAATCCCTGCAATAGGAATTTCTGCTCCAAAAAATGTTTCTTTAGCGGTAGTTCCAAAAACACTATTTGAATCACAAACTTGTGGAAGAATATTCTTGTTTATTTCTAATAAATCAAGAATTTCTTGATCCCATTTTTTATCAAATATGTTATATAATAACGTTCTTGAAGCATTTGTATGATCAGTCTTATGAACTTTGTTTCCACTTAATTTATATAAAATCCATGTATCAACAGTTCCAAACATTAAATTACCTTCATCCATTAACTGCTTAACACCTTCAACATTTTCTAAAACCCACTTAATCTTTGAAGCACTAAAATATGGATCAATTAACAATCCAGTTTTTTTCTTAAAGAAGTCATTTAATCCTTTATCTTTTAATAAATTACAAATATCATTACTTTGTTTTGATTGCCACACAATTGCTTTATATACAGGCTTACCATTTCTTTTATCCCATAAGATTGTTGTTTCTCTTTGGTTAGTAATACCGATACTAGCAATTTCTTCAGGTTTTATTTCTGCTTTTAGTAAACTTTCAGCTAAAGTAGTTAAAACAGTCGTCCATATATCATAAACATTTTGTTCAACATAGTTTTCATGTTCATAAATCATCTTTATTTGACGTTGACTTTGACTGATGATTTTACCGTTTTTATTAAATATAATTGTTCTTGATGATGTTGTTCCTTGATCAATCGCAATAATATACTTTTTCAAAAAATCACCTCTTTGCTATCTATTTTACCAAAAAAATACTAAAAATTAAATCTAATTATAAAACTTATGTTATAATATTGACTAGGAGGCGGTATTATGAGAAAAGAATTCGTAGTAGTAGATCCGTATGAGAATGAACTTCATACGTATTTATGGGAAACAAATAGTAAAAATCCAAAAGGTGTTGTTCAAATAATCCATGGTGCTGCTGAATATATGGAAAGATACGATGATTTTGCAAAATACTTAAATAGTATAGGATTACATGTTATTGGTAATGACCTTTTAGGACATGGGAAAACATCAACTAATTTAGAATATGTTTATTTTGATTCTTCTATTGGATTTCATAAAGTATATGAAGGTGTGAAATCTGTTCGTGACTACATCGAAGAAAACTATCAAGGTTTACAAGTTATTATGTTTGCTCATTCAATGGGATCTTTTATTGGAAGATATGCAATATTACATGATCATAAACGTTATGATCAGGCCATTTTTTCTGGAACAGCTTTATTTAAGCCTTTTAAAATTAACTTTGCTAAACTTATAGCTAACATAATAATTAAATTAAAAGGCGATAAATATGTTAGTAAATATTTCAATACAAAAGTTTCTGATGGACATATAAGAAATATGCAAAAGAACGGACTTATTAATAAAAGAATTGAGTGGATTTCGCAAGATAGAAAAACCCAACAATTTTTCTTAGACTCTAAGTATTGTGGAATACCGTTTTCTATTGGTGCTCAGAAAGATGTTTTAACATTTATACCTAAAATTCAGGATAAACAACGAATTAAACAATCTGCTTCTTCAACTGCAATTTTCTTTATAAGTGGTGACTTAGACGGATTAGGAAAATACGGCGAAGTAGCAAAAAAATTATATGATATTTACAATGACTGTGGATATTCAAATGTTAAATATTCAGTCTTGAATAATACAAGACATGAAATAATTAACTCTATTGAAAAAGTAGCACATTATAAAACACTCGGAGATTGGATGTTAAGAAATTTGTAGATTAAAAGGCGAAATTCTATCCAAATGTCATTAAGTTAAGAAATAAACTTCTTTATATGTAACAACAAAGAACTAAAAACAGTGAGATCATATAGATTTTACTGTTTTTTTCAATTTTCAGCAAAGTAAAGGACCAAATTAAATAAATTTGGTTAGATACATAAGTAATGGAAGAAATCGCTAACCATAATAAAGAACCGAACAAGGCTTAACAAGGTTTTTAACAATGGATTTGACGAGGAAAGTATATTTAAAGTAGCACACAGTAGTTATGGTCCGTATAAAAGGGCTTCAATGAACGTGTGTAACTTTATTCTTTCGCCTAAAGTATTAGAAAGGCCAAACCCAAAAGAAAATAGGCAAGGATTAATAAATCCTTATACCTATTACCTTAATAGTATTTAATTTGGAATATATAATTGAACCGCCGTATACGGTTCCGTATGTACGG
>JAOZSP010000102.1:0-2414 GCA_029939615.1 Candidatus Izemoplasma sp.
TGAACAGTCGGTGGTGGAGCACTAGAATATGGCGCTCGTGAGCTTTGCAAAGATATTATGAAGACAAGAAAAAGTATTATGAAAAAATATTTACTTAACGAAGGAAAAATATTAAAAGATACTGAAACATTACCAATGACATGTGGTGGTGTAGTAACTTTATTTTATGAGTATATCGGACCTAAGGAATATATTTATATTTTTGGAGCTGGCCATGTTGGCCAAGCATTAACGAATATTCTTAAGACAATGAATTTCCACATTACAGTTATTGATGAAAGAGAAGAAGTTGTGAATCAATTTATAGGTGGAGACAACGTTGTTCTTTCACCATTTACGAAATATATAACTGATTATGGACTTGAAGAAGACAGCTTTGTTGTTGTTTGTACACCTTCACATAAAAGTGATTACAATGTAATAGATAAAGTAATCAAAGAGAATATTAATCTTAAGTATTTAGGAATGCTGTGTTCTCCTGAAAAACTTAAAGATTATTTAAACAAAACTTATAATAAGTTTGGGGATAATATTGATTTACATAGTTTTTATTCACCTATAGGGTTAGATTTAGGTGGTGGAAGTCCAGAAGAAATCGCTATTTCAATAACAGCTGAAATACTAGCTGTTAGTAACAACAAAAAAGGACATATTCATATGAGGGAGTCATTAAATAATGGTAAACATTATTACTGGAAAGATTAATTCTGGTAAATCAACAACAATTACTAATATCTATCAGAAAACCAAAAAAGGTGACGGTTTCATATCAGTAAAACGAATGCATTATGATAAGGTTCATGGATATGAAATTATGAAACTTAGCGACAAATCAATAAAACTGCTAGTTGTAAGAGATGAGTTTTTAACAAATGATTATCAAATTGCTTGTCAAATAGGTCCATACCTATTTTTACAAGATGCTTTAGACTACGTTGAAAAAGAGATAAAACAAATGATTAAAAATAAGATTTCACCAATATACCTTGATGAAATTGGACAACTAGAATTATATGATCAATGCTTTCATAATATTTTTTTAGAAGTTATCAAAGCAAATATTGATTGCTATATCACAGTTCGAGAGGATTTAATTCCTAAAGTAATAAAAAAATATCAGATACAAGAAGTTAACATAATTACTGTATAAGGTGGTGTTTTGATGTACGATTTAGCCATTACAAACGGCAACGTATATTTTGATCAAAAGTATCATAGAACAAATGTGTATATAAAAGACGGTGTAATCGTAAATATTTCGCCTCTTTTGCTCAAATCTAGTGAAGTATATGATTGTAAAGGGGATTTAGTTTTACCAGGTATAATTGATCCTCATACTCATTTTCAACTTCATCTAGGAAGAATATCATCTCGAGATGATTTTCTTTATGGTACCAAAGCAGCAGCTTATGGAGGAGTAACTTCAATTATAGATTTTATAGACCCAGTTGATAACGCTAGAAGTTTAGAAGAATCATTTATTAAAAGATGTAGACAAGCTAAAAGAAGTGTAGTCGATTTTAAACTTCATGCTTGTCTAAAAAATCCCGAAAATAATATTGATGAAATAACAGATAAAATGGTTGAATTAGGACTAAATACAGTAAAAATTTTTACAACATATTCCGATTCATTTAGAAGAACTTATGATAAAGAAATTCTTGAGTTACTAAAATTATCAAAAGAAAAAGATTACATGGTTACAGCTCATATTGAAAATGATGATATGATAAGCCAAAACTTTAAAATGAAATATCAAGAATTGCCAGAAAGTAGACCTACAATCTCGGAAACAAGCGAAGCATTAAAAATGGCAAAATATGCCAAAGAAACAAACGGTAATCTATATATGGTACATCTTAGTAGTGGAGAAACATTGAAAAGATTAAAAGAAAAATATTCTGATATTTTAAATAAAAATTTCATTATTGAAAGTTGTCCACATTATTTTGCTTTTGATAAAGAGGTTATTAAAACAAAAGAAGGATACTTATATACAATGGCTCCACCTTTAAGAAGTAGAGATGAAGTAAGACTACTTACAAAGTTAATTGATGATGTTTATACAATAGGGACAGATCATTGTAGTTTCAACAAAAAAGATAAAAAAGAAGAGTATTTAAAAGATATGCCACTAGGTATTGGAGGAATTGAACACTCTTTCAATATTATGTATCAAATATTTGGAGATAAGATAATTGATAAGATGACAAAAAATGTTGCAATAGCTCACAGGTTATTCCCGCAAAAAGGGATAATCGCTGAACAAAGTGATGCTGACATATTTATTTATCATTTAGGTAACACAAAAATAACTAAGAATCATGGTTTTACTGATTATAGTGTTTATAAAAATTTCCCTATTAAGGGAGAAGTTATCTCAACAATTTCAAGAGGGAAGTTTATTGTAAAAA
>JAOZSP010000102.1:2514-6290 GCA_029939615.1 Candidatus Izemoplasma sp.
TTTGCAAGAGGAATGAGTGTTCCTTTTAACCCAACAAATTTTAAGGAACTACTAGAACAGTTATGGTGGAAATTAGACCGTAATTTAACTAATGAAATGATATATTACAGCGGCATTGTTTCAGGTGTAGAATACTTGAAAAACGGTGTAACAACAATCATCGATCACCATGCTAGTGGTGAAATCAAGGGATCATTAAATCAACTTCAAAAAGCTATTTGTAATGAAGTTAATTTACGTGGTGTGTTTTGTTTTGAAACGAGTGATCGCTTCGATATTAATAAATGTATAACTGAAAATATAGATTTTATTAATGAGTATTCAAATAATCATATTTCAAAAGGATTATTTGGAATGCATGCCAGTTTTACTTTAAGTGAGGAAACATTAAATAAAATTTCAAAAGTTCTTCACAACAATCCGATTCATATCCATGTTGCAGAAAGCATATACGACCAAGATTTTTCACAAGAAGAGTATAACGAAAGAGTTATTAATCGTCTGAATCGTCATAACCTAATAACAAGAAATTCAATTATAACTCATGGACTATATTTAGACAAAACAGAACTTCAAATTATTAAGGAAAAAGAAGCGGTAATTGCTGTAAACATTACTTCAAATATGAATAATGCTGTAGGATTACCTAATTATCAATTATTTAGAGAAAATGATATTAAAGTTATCATTGGAAATGACGGTATATCCCAAAAAATGACAAGTGAATATCAAGCGTTATATTACGCAATGCACCATCATTTGAAGTCTCCAACCAAATTTTCCTTTAGTGATTTGATAAAAGTAATAAATAATACATATGAATACGCAAGTGAAATTCTAGGTGTTAAATTGGGGAAATTAGAAATAGATTATCAAGCAGATTTTGTAATTATTCCTTATAACCAACCAACACCACTAAACAATGAAAATATTTTTGGCCATTTATTCTTTGGATTGTTTAATAATTATATGCCCCAAACTGTTTTTGTAGAAGGTAAAAAAGTATTGGATAATTATGAAGTAAATGCCGAATTAAAAGAAAAATATAAAGAAGCAGAAAAACAAGCTCAGATACTATGGACTAAAATTGAGAAAGAAGGTTAATTATGAACTTGAAAATAAATTTTGATGGATTATATTTAGACAACCCGCTTATGCCTGCATCTGGACCAATAGTAGGTGATGGAGACAAATTGCTATTCTTACAAAATGAAGGAGTAGGAGCTTTAGTTTCAAAAACAATATCAACAAAAGAACCTCATATTCCTAGACCTTGTATATACGGTGATAAAGATTATGTTATGAATAGTGAATTATGGAGTGAACACAGTTATCAAAGATGGATAGAAGAATTTCTTCCCGCAGTAGTGGAAAAAAAGGATCGTCCTTTAATAATTAGTGTTGGTTATACAAAAGAAGATATGGAAGTATTAATTCCGTTATTAGATAGATTCGCTGATGCATTTGAAGTATCTACACATTATGTAGGAACAGATTTAAGTGTAATATCTAACACAGTAAAAACAATAAGAAAACATACAAAGAAACCTATTTATATGAAGATTAGTCCTCATATACCAAGTCCAGTCGAATTTGCTAAAGCTGTAAGAAATGCAGGAGCAAATGGATTAGTTGCAATTAATAGTTTAGGACCAACAATGAAGATTGAATTAGCTACTAAATCAATTAAATATGCTCCTGAAAGTGGATTTGTTTGGACAAGTGGACCGGTTATTAAAAACTTAGCTTTAGCTACAGTTTATAATATTAAACAAGCAATGCCAGATTTTACTGTTATTGGTGTTGGTGGTGTGAAAAGCGCAGATGATGTTATTGAATTTTTATTAGCAGGAGCTGACGGTGTTCAAATGTTAAGTGGAGCTCTACTTAAAGGAAAAGATTTATATGCTAGAATAATTAAAAATCTACCTAAAGCATTAGAAAAATATGGGTTTAGTAGTGTTCAAGATGTTATTGATACTAATTTAAATAATCCTGTTACTTATGAACCAACTGTGCCTGTTTTAATAGAAGAAAAATGTACAAAATGTGAATTATGCGTTAGAGTATGTCCTTACTTCGCAATCACAATGCAAGATAGAATAACATTCGATCATGATATGTGTTTTGGGTGTGGATTATGTATTTCAAAATGTCCAACAAAAGCTTTAGTGTGAGGTGATTTAATGAAAGATATTAGTAAATCAATCAAGAAAGTAGATAGTGATGAAAAAGCAACTGGTAAAGCAAAATATGTTAGTGATATAAAAATGCCAGGAATGCTTTATGCTAAAACATTACGAAGTGAACATCAAAAAGCAAAAATAATTAATAGAACATATCCTGTTTTGCCAGATGGATACTATATAATCGATTACAAAGATATACCAGGTAAAAACTTCGTAAAGATAATTTTCGAAGATTTACCAGTTTTCGTAGAAGACCAAGTTAATTACTACCTAGAGCCAATTGCTTTAGTAGTTGGGCCTGATAAATTGAAAGTTCTAGAATTATTAGAACAAATTATTATAGAGTATGAAGTACTTACTCCAGAATATAACTATGTAAACAGCGTAATAAATTATCATTTTAAAAAAGGTGACATTGAGAAAGCAAAAGAATTAGCTACTAAAACAATAAAATATAATTATGAAACACCATATCAAGAACAACTATATTTAGAACCACAAGGAATGATTGGATACTTTGAAAACAATCAGATTAATATGATAGGTAGTATTCAATGTCCTTATTATGTTAAAAACGCTTTAATCTCAATCTTAGATTCAGAGGATGATTATATACGTGTACAGCAAGCAACTGTTGGTGGAGCTTTTGGTGGAAAAGAAGAATTTCCGTCATTAACCGCATGTCAATTAGCTGTTGCTGTTGATTTAATTAAGAAACCAATAAAACTGGTTTATGAACGCGAAGAAGATATGGAAACAACTACTAAAAGACATCCTGCAAAAATATCTTTAGAAGCTTATATTAAAGATAACGAAATATTAGGTATGAGTAGTGAAGTAGGAATTGACGCTGGAGCTTATATTGGACTTAGTGGAGTTGTACTATCAAGAGCACTAATCGCATCTACAGGAGCTTATACAATTGATAATTTAGAAGTTAAAGGTGATGTATTCTTAACTAATACTGTTCCTAATGGAGCTTTTAGAGGGTTTGGAGCACCACAAATGTTATTTGCTGTAGAAATGTTTATTCATCATATCGCAAAAGAAATTGAAGTTGATCCTTTAGAGTTAAGAAAAAAATACTTAGCAAAACAAAAAGATGCAACTTCAACAGGTGGAATGTTTAGAGACCCTATCATTATGTCTGAAATGTTAGACCTAGCTTTAAAAGAATCTAATTATTTAGAAAAAGTTAAGAAATATGAAAATGATAATTCATTTAGAGGCATCGGTATGAGTTGGTTTTTACATGGTTGTGGGTTCACAGGTAGTGGTGAAGCAACACATATAAAAGCGCTAGTGAAACTAGCAAAAGATAAAGAAGATAATGTGACGATTTTGATTGCAGCAGTTGAGATGGGACAAGGAATTAAAACAACTATGCGTAAAATTGTTGCTAATATCCTTGATATGCCAATTGAGAAAATAATATATAATAATCCAGATACTAATTTAGTTCCTGATTCAGGACCAACAGTAGCTTCAAGAACAATCATGATTGTTGGAGGATTAGTAGCTAGAGCAGCTAAACAACTTAAAGAAAACTGGTTGCCAAAAGAAAATCAAATTGTAAGTGAAAGATAT
>JAOZSP010000103.1:0-3116 GCA_029939615.1 Candidatus Izemoplasma sp.
TCGATTGGTGCTGGTATTCCCATAGAAGTTCCAGCATATAGTTTGAATATGGTATGTGGAAGTGGAATGAAATCAATTTTAAACGCATATACAAGTATACAAGCAGGGTTTCACAATCTAGTTATTGCTGGTGGATCAGAATCAATGAGTCGTGCACCATATTTAGTTCCTGAGAAAACTCGTAATGGTATAAAAATGGGTGGTTTTTCATTGAAAGATCATATGATTGATGATGCTTTAATAGATGCTTTTGACAATATTCATATGGGAATAACTGCTGAAAATATTGTTGATCTATATAATATTACTAGAGAAGCGCAAGATGAGTTTGCAATTAACTCACAAAAGAAAGCAATAGAAGCTATAGACAATGGTAAATTTGTTGCTGAAATCGTTCCTGTAGAAGTTAAATTACGTCGTGACAGCTTTATATTTGAAAACGATGAATATCCTAATAGAAGAACTAATTTAGAGAAACTAGCACGTTTACGTGCTGCTTTCAAAAAAGAAGGAAGCGTAACTGCAGGAAATAGTTCTGGTATTAATGATGGTGCTAGTTTTATGTTAGTAGCTAGTGAAGAAGCAGTTAAGAAATATAATTTAACACCATTAGTTGAAGTTATAGGTATTGGACAAGGTGGAGTAGATCCTAAAATAATGGGAATGGGACCAATTCCTGCAGTAAGAAATGCTTTAAATTTCGCTGATTTAAAACTTCAAGACATGGATTTATTAGAACTAAATGAAGCATTTGCAGCGCAAAGTATTGGTGTCGTCACAGAACTTTCAAAAGAGCACAAAATGAGTATGGAAGATATATATAGTATTACAAATGTAAATGGTGGAGCAATAGCGTTAGGACATCCAGTAGGAGCAAGCGGTAATAGAATTGCAACAACCTTAATCCATGAAATGCTAAAACAAAAAAGTACTTATGGTCTAGCATCATTATGTATTGGTGGCGGTATGGGCACTGCAATAATTTTAAAAAGAGTGGAGGAATAAAAATGAGATTAGAAGGTAAAGTCGCAATAGTAACTGGAGCAGCAAAAGGTTTAGGTATGGAAATGGCTCAACGATTTGCATATGAAGGAGCAAAAGTAATTGCTGTGGATATAACAGAATTAAGTTATGTTAATCCTTCTGTAGAAGGTTATATTTTAAATGTAACAGATAGTACTAAATGTAAAGAGTTCTTTGACAATGTTATTCAAAAATACGGTAAAATCGATATTTTAGTCAATAACGCCGGTATTACAAGAGATGCAATGACGAGAAAGATGACAGATGAACAGTGGAACTTAGTTATCGACGTTAATTTAAAAGGTGTTTTTAACTTAGTGAGATATATTGGACCACAAATGGAACTAAATGGTGGAGGATCAATTATTAATATATCAAGTGTTGTTGGTGAATTTGGGAATATTGGACAAGCGAATTATTCAGCTACTAAAGCGGGATTAATCGGATTAACTAAAACATGGGCAAAAGAGTTTGCTCGTAAAGGTATTCCTGTTCGTGTAAATGCTATAGCTCCGGGTTATATAATGACAGATATTTTAAAAACTATTCCTGAGGAATTATTACAAAAATTTGCGAAAATGACAATGTTAAAAAGATTAGGACAACCAATTGAAATTGCTAACGCAGCATTATTCTTAGCAAGTGATGAATCATCATATGTTACAGGTCATACACTAAGTGTTAATGGTGGAATGAGATTATAAAATATTAGAGTACTCATATGAGTGCTCTTTTTTGATATATATAGTATAATAAAGATAGGAGGTGATTTAATGGAACACTTTATTAAAGAATATGAAGAACGTTATTTTATTGGAATCGAACATGTTAATGGAGTTACTCATGGTAATTTTAGTGGTTATGGAAAACTATGGTCTGTATTTTTAGAAGAGGATATTAAATTGCTTAACAAGGATAAAATATTGAACAAATTTATCGGTCTTGAATGTTATCCTCCTGATTTTATGGATACGAAAACATTTGACTATTTTGCTTTGGCTGAAACAAAAGAACTATTTTTTCAACCAGGGTTTACATCTAAGAAACTTCCAAAAGGAACGTACATATTATATCCAATAAATTTTGATGACATCGTTAATGAGATTAAAAAAGTATATCAAGATATAAGAGCAAGAAAAGAAAATATTCATATGGGATTTGATTATGAAGATTACTTGATTGATCAAGATTATACAAAGGAAGGCGCAAAACTTAATTTTGCATTATTATTAAATAATGATTAGTAAACGAGAAATAGAAGAACTAATCCTTCCGAAATTATTTGATTCTTATAGAAAACTTGATTATTTACTAGTCGAGAGTATAATCAAAAATATCGATAAAAAATTAATTAATGAATTATCAAAATTCCAAAATAAAGATAAGGGATTTGGAAACGGTCTCGAAGCAGATATCCAAATGCCGTTTTCCAGTGTGGCTGCAACAAACATGGCAATTTGCATATTGGAAAGTATTCGAGATGAAGAAGCAAAAAGTAAAATAGTAGAAGATATTGTAAACTATTTAGAGAGTGTTTATGATAAAACAAGTGATAGTTGGGAAATAGTTCCAAAAGAAGTAGATAACTATCCACATGCAGTATGGTGGAACTATGATTCTATAAAAAATTTTACATATGGTAATCCTAATCCTGAAATAATCGGGTTTTTGTATCGGTATCGTCAATATTTAACAAAAATTGATATTAATCATCAAATAACAAAGATGGTTGATTATATCTTAAATGGATTTGGAAAAGAAGCATCAATGCATTCATTATTGAGTGTTCTTAGATTCTATAAAAGAGTCGATAAAGATGTTAAAAACCTAATAAAATCGAAAATACAATCAATAGTGGACACAACAGTTTCATTCACTCCAAGTGAATGGTCTGGATATGTGTTAGAACCGTACAAAATAGCGTTAATCGACAAAACGTTTTTGCTTAACAAGCAAGAAGTTTTAAACGAGAATCTTAAAAGGTATAAAGAAAATCTGTTATTAGAATTGCCAATACCTTCATGGGAATGGTTTCAATATGGAGAGGTATTTAATGAAGTGAAATATAATTGGGTTGGCTTCTTAACCTTTGA
>JAOZSP010000103.1:3126-6251 GCA_029939615.1 Candidatus Izemoplasma sp.
TTATTCAAGCATTACGAATAAATAGAAAGCTGTAGTATAAGTTTTCTATTTTTTTATGAGAAAAAACAACTATCTCTACGTAATATCTTATTGAGGTGATAGAAATGAAAAAGTATTTTTTAATTTTAGGATTTATATTTTTATTTAGTATGCAGTTTGTTAGTAGTACATCATTTTCAGGTTATCTTCCGGGTGGGAAAAATTATTTAGATCCCGATAACTTTACATTTGATGGTGAATATTTAGAATCGATAGATTCCATAAAAATAATCGGGGGACAAACATATACAATAAGTTTCCCTGGAGAAGGAGCAATCGAATTTGTTTCACTTGAACTTAGTTCTGATGATATTATATATTTTCAAGGTGAAGTAGAAGAACAACCGGGGTGTATAGTAGATTCCTATTTTACGGAGTGTACTTTTACAACCGATTCAGGTGATGATTATCTCTATATCAATTTTTCTGGTATGGGATTACCCCAATATTACGATTATTTTCAAATGGAGGACTTTCAGTTGGAAGAAGGAACTACAAGAACTGCTTATGAGGAATATGTGATTCCTTTTAATGATTCAAATAGTCCTGAGTTTTCTGGTAGTGGTGCTTTTATTATGGCGTACTATGAGACTTATACAATTGAGTCTATTATCAGCAATCATGTTTTAGTAATGGATGATATTGATGGTGATTTAACAAGTAGTATCGTGATAGTAAGTGATGAATACACACCAAATATGAATATTGTTGGTGAATATTTAGTTGTATTAGAAGCATCAGATGCCGCAGGAAATAGCGCATCCTTTAATTTAACAGTTATGATAAAAGACGAAATTCTACCGATAATAACTGGTCCAGATATAGTTGATGTTAACGTCATTGATTTATCTAGTATTGAAGATATAGTTGCGACAAACTATACTGCCACTGATGGGCATGATGGATCATTAAATGTGTCTGTTAGCTATGATGACTATACATCAAATAAAAGTGTTCTTGGATCATACGATGTATCTGTTTACGCAGAAGATGATTCAGGAAATAGTACTGTTAAGACAATTATAATCAACGTTAATGATAATACTGCTCCACAGTTGAATGGGAGTAATATAGTAAATATTAACTTAAGTAATCCAAAAACAGAATCTGAAGTATTTGTAGAATTAGATATTACTGATAATTATGATTCTTTTGAAGATTTATTCTTCGAAACTGTAACTGGGAATTTTGTTGGTAATGAGACTACAGTTGGATCATATGAGTTAGAATTTATGGTTACTGATTTATCAGGTAATAACAATTTATTAGTGATATATATAAATGTCATTGATGATGTTTTCCCAACAATATTAGGACCAGAATCATTAAGTTATTCTTATACCGAAGAACATACACTAGAAGAGATTATTGAAATGCTAACAGTTAGTGATAATTATGACGTAATTTCAAACGATGACCTTCAAATAATTACCAATACATTCTCAAGTAGAACAACTGAAGTTGGTTCATTTCTAATAGAGTTTAGTGTTACTGACTCTTCAGGAAATATAAGTAATCATAGTATGGATATAACAATTATCGATGATCAATCTCCTGTTATCTATATTGATAATTACTTAATTACACTATCAGCCAGTTCAACATTTAGTCCAAAAGACGCTTTACAAATTCTTATAAGTAACTATGAACTACCAAATGGAGAATATGATATAATCACTTTGACGAACGATTATGATGGAAATGAGAATATTCCTGGAACATACCAATATTCTCTACAATTTATTGATGATAAAGGAGAAACATTTCAAAAAGATTTTATTATTAAAGTACCAGAAGAAAACAAAGTTGACATTAATAAAAGTCTAATTGTAAGAAATATAATAGTATATACATCGATTATTGGAGTAGTTGGGTTTGTAATAGTAAAAAATAAAAAGTAATGATTTACCAATTTGAATTGATAAAATAACTGAATATTTTTCAGTTATTTTTATTGACTAGATAGATGATAGATTATACAATGATTAGGTACAACCTAACTATATCTAATATTTTACTAGTTTTATAGTAACACTAACTAAAGAAAAGGTGAGTATATTGGAAAGAGAAAACGTAAGACTATCGCTTAATAAGTTTCTTAAAATGTACTTTCATGCATGTAACGAAGTGTATGAAGAAATAAATTTTAATCGAATTAAAGGAATAAGATTTAAGTATCTAAAAGAGATATTTAAAAGAAAAGAAGTTACACTAACAGAACTTGCAAAGCACTTTGATATTTCAAAACCAACCGTTAATGAAGTTATCAATAATTTTATGAATAAGGGTATTGTGCTAAAGAGGAAAAGTGAAACAGATAAAAGAGTTTCTTATATTTATTTAACCGAAATAGGTGAAACTCTTGCGACTACTAATATGTTAGAGAGTAAACGCGCAGTTTCTAAAATGTTTGACAAGTTGTCTCCAGTGGAAATCCGACAACTTACTAAAATATTTGACAAATTTGGAGGTAACAATCAATGATATTTGGAAAATCAATTAATAAGTATTATCTTAAAAACTTTTGGTGGTTCTTCGCAGGAGTCGTAGCTTTAGTAGTTATCGATACTATACAACTAGAAATCCCTGGTTTACTTGGGAGTATTGTCGACGGATTAGAAAAGGGAACTATTGAATTAATAGGTATTTTTAACATATTAAAAATTATTGGGATATATGTTGTAATTATTATGATGGGTAGATTTGTATGGAGAATTTGCATTTTCGGAGCTTCAAGGCGCTTTGATTATGGTATTAGAAACGACATGTTCCAACATGCTGAAAAACTTTCTAATCAATATTATTCCGAAAATAAAACTGGTGGATTAATGGCTTATTTCACAAATGATCTTGAAGCAGTAAGAAGAGCTGTTGGACCAGGAATGATAATGTTTGTTGATGCTGTTTATTTAGGTGGATTAGCTTTATTCAAGATGTCATTCCTAGATGTAAAAATGACAATCTTTTCGGCAATTCCAATGCTTGTTATTGCTTTAGTAGGAAGCCTAATAGGTCGTAAAATGCGTGATAAATTTAAAGAAGCACAAAAAGCATTTGAAGATTTAAGTGATTTCACTACAGAAAGC
>JAOZSP010000104.1 GCA_029939615.1 Candidatus Izemoplasma sp.
TTGTGCTTTAAATTTCCAGAATTAAAGCACGAATGCAAGTTCTTCTTCCGATTTTGTTTTTAAAAAATAGGAAAGGCTACAAAAATGAATTCATTTTTGTAGCCTTTATAAATCTTTACTCTGTCGTAGAATAACTAGATGATAGCATGAATACCAACTCTAATTCATCTTGATATTCATATGGTATATATGGTGTAATCAATGATTCATATCCACATCTATTATGGTAACTAATCCCACCAATAATCGTTCCATAGTCTGTTGAAGCGTTGTTTTCCATTATTGGATCTAATATGCTTGCTTTTCTTGTTATGAATTCTTGATATGTCATTCCATTGTAGGTATAGACTCCTCCTGGATATAAGAAATCTGTTTCTCCTGGATCATAATCAAACATCATTGTGAATTCAATAAACGGACTTGAATTCACAAACCATCTATTCATTTGCAATACGTAATCTTCTATCATATTTCCATCATTATATAAATCATAATTATACAAGTATTCCCAATCATTTAAATAGGATGCATTCCAAGTAAAAGCATTATTTAATCTATTATATTCTCCTGTATCTTTATACCGCATTCTAATACGTCATATCCGTATTCTTTTTCAATTGTTATAAAATCAACCAACATCGTTCCTGAATCGTCTATATAAAGCCTATAAGTACTTGTCTCTGTATATTCACTATTTAAGAAATCAATTTCTAAATAATCTATATAAACATATAGGAAGTCATCTTCTACATATAAAGATACATCAACTACTCTATCTTCTTCTCTAGTGTACAAACTTATCTCATCAACTGAATAAGCAGTTTCCTCTTGAATAGTTGGATTTTCTTCTACAACTAAATCTAGCATTTGAAATAGCAAATCAATTCTACGATAAGAAGACCCATAATCATAATTGATAATATCAAAGAAATCATAATCTAATATATCATCACGATATAAATATAAATGAGCATCATCTTCATGTGATGTGTAATCTCCTTCTGTATAAGTTGAATAATAGTCTTCATATTCATCAAGTGGATTATCTCCATAGTATAAATCACTATAGATTAGTGATTTATACGTATTTAAATATTCAATAATTTCACTACTGGTTTGAACTGTATCATTCTCTGTTTGTAGTAAAGATATATCATACCCTAGATGTTGTTCTGAATTATCAAATGTAGGAACAACATAATCAATACATATTGATGTATCAAACCCACATACTTTATCAACAAGGTCATTACCTTCATAAACATCATAGACCTTCTCATATTCGCCACATGTAGGTGTTTTAATAATACATTCATTATTGATAAGTTCCTCATTAATTTCACATGTAGGAACAACTAATTCACATTCACCATCAACTAATAATTCATCACTTTCACATGTAGGTTCAATCAATTGACATTCTCCATCAAGCAACTCTTCATTTGCTCCACATTCTATTGGATTATTATCTATTAATCCTTCACATCCTGATAAGAATATAGTAATTGTTATTAAGGTAAATAATAGTATTTTCTTCATAAAAAACACCCCCGTTATATTTAATATTATAACATAATTTGTAAATAGAAAAATAAATGGATTTGAAAAGGCGTTTACTCTTAGGTAAGCGCCTTAAATCAAATACTTATTTTGTGATAATTGTTCCTGCTTCAAGTTTAAATGCTTCTGGAGCATTGTTTAATGAAGCTATTATTGATGTCTTTCCTTTATTTGCGAATTTCATTGTTGCTTGGATTTTAGGTAGCATGCTTCCAGGAGCAAAATGATTTTCTGTTATTAGTTGTTTTAGTCTTGAAGTTTTAACGTTTGTTAATGCTTCACTGTTTTCTTTACCGAAGTTTATATAGACATTATCAACAGCGGTAATAATAACTAAGTAATCAGCGTCGATTAGTTCTGCTAGTTTTTCGCTGGCGTTATCTTTATCGATAACAGCTGCTACTCCTGTTAGAATTCCGTCTTTTTCAATTACAGGAATCCCTCCTCCACCGACAGTTATAACGATATGATTATCTTTTAGTAGTGATTTAACGATTGCTTTTTCTTTTACGTCTATTGGCATTGGACTAGGGACTACTCTTCTATATCCTCTACCTGCGTCTTCAATCATTGTGTAACCCATTTTTTCTGATAATTTGGTTGCTTCTTCTTTTGTATAGAAGCTACCTATTGGTTTTCTTGGGTTTTGGAATGCTTCATCAAATTCATCTACAATTACTTGTGTTACAACACTAGCAATTGATTTGTTTATGTTTTGTCTTGTTAGTTCGTTCCCTATGGCGTTTTGCATATGATAACCAATATATCCTTGGCTCATTGCTCCACATTCAGGGAAGGGCATATTAGGAGTAGAAGAAGACTCTGTGAATGATAAGTTTATCATTCCTACTTGGGGTCCATTTCCATGAGCTATTACTATTTCATGTCCTTCTTTTATTAGTTCTACAATAGGTTTAGCTACTATTTTTAGTAGTTCTTTTTGTTCTTCTGGTGTTTTACCTAGAGCGTTACCTCCTAAACTAATTACGTATCTACTCATATGTGTCACTAAGGGTAGCTAGCATTACTGCTTTTATTGTATGCATTCTATTTTCTGCTTCTTGGAATACTACTGATTGCTTGCTTTCTAGTACTTCGTCTGTAACTTCCATTTCACCGTTAGCTACTTTAGGGAATTTAGTTCCAAAGTTTGAAGAAATATCTTTACCCATATCTGTATCTTTACCATGGAATGCTGGTAAACAATGCATAAAGATCGCAGTATCTTTTGCGTTATTCATCATTTCTGTATCTACTTGATAAGGACTTAGTTGTGCTAATCGGGTATTCCATACTTCTTTTGGTTCTCCCATACTTACCCATACGTCTGTATAAATAACGTCAACGTCTTTTGTTCCTAGGAATTTGTCTTCTGTAAAGTTTATTGTTGCGCCTGTTTCTTTAGCGATTTCTAAACATACATCAATTAATTCTTGGTCTGGCCATAGTTCTTTAGGAGCTACTCCTGTGAAGTTTAATCCTAGTTTAGCACTACCGATCATTAAACTGTTACCCATGTTGTTTCTTGAATCACCAACGTAAGTAAATTTAATTCCTTTTAAGTATCCAAAGATTTCTTTTATTGTTAAGAAATCAGCTAAGATTTGAGTTGGATGATAAACGTCAGTTAGACCGTTCCATACTGGAACTCCTGCGTATTGTCCTAGTTGTTCTACATGCAGTTGTTTGTATCCTCTAAATTCAATACCATCATACATTCTTCCTAGTACTCTAGCTGTATCTTTTACTGATTCTTTTTTGTTCATTTGACTTCCGTTTGGTCCTAAGTAAGTTGTTCCCATGCCTAAATCCATTGCGCCTACTTCGAAGGCACAACGAGTTCTTGTTGAGTCTTTTTGGAATAAAAAGACAACATTTTTATCGGAAAGAACTTTATGTGATTTCCCTTCGTATTTCTCTTTTTTTAATTTTTCTGAAAGTGTGATTAAATAAGTGATTTCTTCTGGTGTGAAATCTAGTAGTGTTATAAAGTTTCTGTTTTTTAAGTTCATAGTTTTTTCTCCTTTAAAATTAAATACTTTCTCTGTCTAGCGGCATACTCATACAACGAGGTCCACCACGACCACGAGATAGTTCACTTGAAGGGATTTCAAGTACTTTGATTCCCTCTTTTCTTAAGATATTGTTTGTAACGTGATTACGTTCATAAACAATAACTACTCCTGGCGCTATAGCTAATGTATTTGCACCGTCATTCCATTGTTCTCTCCCACTTGTTATTAAATCATTACCACCAATATTTATTAATTTGATTGGTGTTTTTAAGTGTTTTTCTAATATGTGTTCTAACGTTGTTACTACTTTTGATACTTTAAATGATTTACCATCTTTAATTACTTCAAAGATTATTAGTTCTTTCATAATTCCTGGATGAATTGTGAAAACACCATAGTCGATTTGTGTAAAGACGGTATCTAGATGCATATATGCTCTAGTTTTAGGGATATTAAAAGCTAATATTGTTTTAAATGATGTATTAGCATCGAATAGTTTTCTTGCTAAAGATTCAATTGCTCTTGGGTCTGTTCTTTTACTTATTCCGACTGCAATTGTTTCTTTGTTTAAAACTAATACGTCTCCACCTTCTGATTTATATCTAGCTGTACGTTTTTTGTATCTAGGTATTTTTTCATTTTCAAAACGAGGATGATATTTAAACATATACTCACTTAAAATAGTTTCTCGTTGTCTTGCGTCAGTAGACATATTGTTTATTGCAAGACCATCTCCTATACTAGCGAATGGATCTCGTTGGAATAGTAGGTTTGGCATCGGGTCTGTATAAAATGGATATTCATCTTCTAGCATATCCATAATGTTTACACGATGTTTTAGTTCTACTTCGTTTGTTCTAATTCCTTCTATCATCTTGCATACTAGGTCTCTATGAGAAAGGTTGCTTAAATATGTGTAAACAGCGTTTTTAACGCTTTTTGAAGGGATTAAAGACTCTTCAATAAATTGATTGATGAAATTAGTTTTTACTTTTGGATGGTTATCTAAAGCTTCTATAACCATATTAGTAATATACAATACTTCAACACCATTATCTCTTAATGTTTTAGCAAAAGCATCATGTTCTTCTTTAGCAACTTTTAAATAAGGAATATCATCAAACAATAGTCTTTCTAATAAATCAGGAGTTAAATTTTCTAGTTCTCTACCTGGTCTGTGTAGTAAAACTGTCCTTAATCGTCCTATTTCAGAATATACGTTAATTTTCATAAATATCCTTCCTTTCTACTTAATATATATTTTAGGAACTCGATATGTGATTTCACATATTATTTCATAGTTTATTGTGTTTAAGCGTGACGCAACCTCATCAATAGAAACTAGTCCACCAAATAAAATTACATCATCAGTTTTCATTATATTTTCATTAATTTTTATGAACATTTGATCCATGCAAATGGTTCCAATTATCGGAAATCTTTCACCATTAATTTCAACATCTCCACCTTGATTTGCACGAATAAATCCGTCAGCATATCCAATTGGAAGTATTCCGATTATTTCCTTTTGTTTAGCTGTATAAGTAGCTCCATACCCTACTTTATCACCAGGATTCAATAACTTAATTTCACTAATTTTAGTCACAAGTTTATAAGCTGTTTTCAGGAAATTTACATTGTCATCTGAAGTCAATCCGTATAGACTAATTCCTAGTCTAACATGGGTTGTAAAATCAATATTATTTTCATACTTTATTGATGAACTAGAATTTGATGTATGTATCATCTCAAAATCATAGTCTAAATAGGAAATAATTTCTTTAAATCTTGTTAGTTGTATATCGTAATATGTTTTATCCATAACAGCTGTGCTGAAGTGAGTATAGATCCCAACTAAATTTATCATTGGATTTTTTTTCATTTTTTCAAAGTTATCCACAATCTCTTCATCAAATTTAAATCCAAGACGATTCATACCAGAATCAATTTTCATGTGAACTTTTAACGGTTTTACAAGTTTTCGTACATTTTGAAGCTGGTCTGAGTTGCTGATTGTTACACTTATGTTTTTCTCACTTGCAATTAGGAGCCCTTCATTTTCAATAATTCCCATCACAAGAATCTCAATTTTAGGGAATTCTTGGCGCAATTTCAGTGCTTCTTCAAGCAAGCTTACTGCGAAGTAGTCAACTCCATTTCCGTGTAAATATCTCGTAACTTCTACGTCTCCGTGTCCATAAGCATTAGCTTTTACAACTGGAATAACTTTCTTATGCTTAACTATATTTTGAACGTTTTTATAATTTTCTAATAGGTTAGGTAAATTGATTTCAGCATAGGTTTTTCTGTAATATTTAGACATAAAATTTCTCCACGTATTTCGACGTCATAAGACTCAGTATTGATGAGTAGGTCAACTTGAACTTGACTATACTCCCGACTTCGTATGCAAGGCTCGAACCCGTAACATCTAGAACAATATGATCACTACTAGAACCTATTGCCTTAATGTTATCAAAAGGTATTAATTCTTTATAATCAACATCCTGTTTTCCTATACCTATTAAAGCTCTCAACATGATACCTTTATCTTCAAATTCAGGTATCTTCCCAAAAGCGTTCATACCTCTTAAACCTATTGGTACAGAAGGTTTCTCTTTAAGCTCAATTATATCTGCTTCGAGAGTGAAAATATCA
>JAOZSP010000105.1 GCA_029939615.1 Candidatus Izemoplasma sp.
TTAAAAGGAGATTCAACCATCCGTGTTAATGGTATTCTTGAATCAAAAAGTTATATTAATCTAACTATTAAAATTTTAGAAGAGTTTGGTATCACAATCCGAGAGATAGAAAACGGCTATTTTATCCCTGGTAATCAAACATATAAACCTAGCAACTACCGTGTAGAAGGAGATTACTCTCAAGCAGCATTCTTCTTAGTTGGCGGTATTATCAATGGTCCCATTGAAATTGACGACTTAAACTATGAGTCTATTCAAGGCGATAAAGCTATTATTGATATAATAACTAACATGAACGGAAGAACTATTTTCACAGAAAATGGTTTTATCGCGATTAAATCAGATACAGCTGGTACAACAATAGATATATCTGATTGTCCAGATCTAGGACCAATAGTTGCATTACTTGGTTGTTTAAGTAACGGAGCGACAACAATAACAAATATTTCTCGTCTTCGCTTAAAAGAAAGCGACCGTGTTAATTCTACTGTATCTACTTTGAATGCATTAGGCGCTAATATAGTGGTTAAAGATGAGAAAATTATTATTCATGGTAAACAATTATTACAAGGTGGAGTTACTGTTGATTCATATAATGATCATCGTATTGCTATGATGGTTGCAATAGCGGCTTTGCGTTGTAAAAAAGAAGTAGTATTAACTAATTCAAACGCAGTAAACAAGTCATATCCCCACTTTTTTGAAGACTATAAACTTGTCGGTGGGAAATATAAAATAAAGGACTGATTAAAATGAGAAAAATCCATGTCCCTTTGCAAGAAAATAGTTATGATGTAATTATTGAACCAGGATTAATTAATCATATTGATGATTATATTGATAAATCCCGTGAAATAGTTATTATTTCTGATGATAATATCCCTAAAACGTATATTAATACAATTAAGTCTTTTCTTAGTAATTGTCTATGTCTTTATGTTCCACATGGAGAGAAATCTAAATCAATGGAAATGGCTAATTCACTAGTTAATTCCTTGATTCACAATAACATTACAAGAGGCTGTTTAATAGTAGCCTTAGGTGGTGGAGTTGTTGGTGATTTAGCAGGATTTGTAGCTAGTATCTATATGAGAGGCGTTGACTATATTCAAATCCCCACAACCCTATTATCACAAATAGATTCAAGTGTTGGTGGTAAAGTAGGTGTTAATACAGAGACTATGAAAAATGCAATTGGATCTTTCAAACAACCAAAGTTAGTATTAATAGATTCAACAACTTTACAAACATTAGATGAAAGACAAATAAATAATGGAATAGCAGAAATGATTAAGTACGGACTAATAGCTAGTAAGACGCTCTTTGAAGACCTTTACTCCTTGAATATATTTGATGACATTGATAAATATATTTATCAATGTGTCCAAATAAAAAAAGATATCGTAGTTCAAGATGTATTTGATAATGGTATTAGACAAATCTTGAATTATGGACACACAATTGGCCATGCGATAGAGCAATATTCTAAATATGAATTATTACACGGTGAAGCCATATCTATCGGTATGATGTCAATGTCAATTGGAACTATCTTCGAAAAAGAAATTAAGAAAGTTTTAACTAAATATAATCTTCCTACCTCACATGACTATGATAAGGAAGCATTATACAGATATATAACTACAGATAAGAAAGCAAATAAAAACAATTTGAATATAATTATGGTAGATAAAGTGGGAAAAGGCTATATTAAGCCAATTATAATCTCACAAATAAAAGAGAGACTGTAGGTGATTTAATGAGTACGTTTGGAAGAGTTATCCACATTAACTTGTTTGGTGAATCCCATGGTGAAGCCATTGGAGTAATAATAAACAACTTGCCTTCTGGTCTTACTTTAGATAAAACCCTTATTTCTAATGCATTGCTTAAACGTAGACCAACAACGAGTTTATCCACATCGAGACAAGAAAAAGATAAATATAAAATACTTAGTGGTTATTTCAAAAACAAAACCACAGGTACGCCCTTAACTATCATTATTCCTAATGAAGATATTAGATCAACCGATTACTCTTCAGATATATTGAGACCTTCACATGCTGATTACTCTGGAAAAATGAAATATAAGAATCACAACGATTATCGTGGTAGTGGGCATTTTTCGGGGAGATTAACTGCTCCTTTAGTAATCTTAGGTGCCATTTGTGAGCAAATACTCGAAAGTAAGGGAATTATTGTATCTTCTCATATCTCAAGTATAAAAAATATAAATGATATTCCTTTTGATGAACACAACATAACACATAAAAATCTAAAAATGCTGAATATATCCGATTTTCCAGTTATAAACGATAACGTAGCTGACAAATTTCAACAGTTAATTCTTAAAGCAAAAGATAACAATGACAGTGTTGGAGGAACTATTGAAACAGCTGTATTAGGCCTTTCCCCAGGTTATGGAGAACCTTTCTTTGATTCCATAGAAAGTATAATTTCTCATTTAATATTTAGTATTCCTAGTGTTAAAGGGATAGAATTTGGAAAAGGATTCGCAATAACTGAATTATTTGGATCTGAGGCAAATGATGATTTTTATTTGGATAATGGCGTTATTAAGACCAAAACAAACAATTCCGGTGGAATTCAAGGCGGAATAAGTAATGGAATGCCAATCACATTTAAAACTGCTATTAAACCTACTTCATCAATAGGAAAGCGCCAAACAACGGTAAATATTGAAACACATAAGGAAGTTACTCTTGAGTTAAAAGGCCGACATGATCCAGCAATAGTTCATAGGGCAGTTCATGTTATTAATGCAATAACAAATTATGCCATTTTAGAAATGATTGTCAGAAGTGAGGGTGTAAAATGGATGAAATAATTAAATTACGACAAGAAATTGATGAAATTGATAATAAAATGATGAATTTACTAGAAAGAAGATATGTCTTAACAAATAAAATAGGTATTAAGAAAAAGCAATCAAAGATCCAAATTCTTGATGCAAATAGGGAATCACAGATTTTTAACAAGATATCTAAATATAGCCATTCCCCACAAATTAGACACATTTATAATGCAATTCTAAACGAAAGTAAAAAAGATCAAGGAAAGTAGTGATACTATGTTTGGACTACTTGGAAAAAAATTAGGCCATAGTTTCTCTAAAAAGGTTCATGAATCATTTATTGATATAGAATATAAACTCTTTGAAACCGATAATTTAGATGTTTTCTTCAAAAATAGCAAAATAAACGGCATAAATATAACGATTCCATATAAATTTGAGGTAATTCCCTATTTAGATAAATTATCCAAAGAAGCAGAAGAAACAAACGCAGTTAACACCGTAATTAATAATGGTGGAAAACTAATAGGGTATAATACAGACTACTACGGTATGCTTAAAGCACTTAATTACTATAACATCTCTCTACAACACAAGAACATAATCATTATGGGAAATGGCGCAACCAGTAGAACAATAAATTATATTTGTCTCAGAAACAAAGCTAAAAACATCTACGTTTTAGCTCGTAATCCAAACAAAAATGAGCATTTTTTTAACGATGTGGATAACTTAGAAAACATCGATATCATATTCAATGCAACTCCTGTGGGTATGTTTCCTGTCAATAATGATGACCCTTTAATAGACCTTCGTAAGTGTCCTAATTTAAGTTCAGTTATAGATGTTGTCTATAATCCACTCAGATCAAATCTATTAATCCAGGCTGAAATGTTAGATATAAAAACAGTTAACGGCTTATTTATGCTAATAAGTCAAGCTGTAAAATCGATTGAATTATTTCACAATATTATAATATCTGATGTTGAGATTGAAAAATACTATAAGAAATTACTATTTCAATCATTAAACCTTGTTTTTATAGGAATGCCAATGAGCGGGAAATCTTTTCTTTCCAAAAGGATTTCTCAGATATATAATATAGAATTAATTGATATCGATGATGAAATAGAAAAATTAACTAATGAATCTATTGAGAACATCTTTAAAATTAATGGTGAACCTTATTTTAGAAACTTAGAAAAAGAGCAAATAGTAAAACATTACAAACAACACAATAAAGCGATTTCCTGTGGTGGAGGTATAGTATTGAATCCTAACAATATTACTATGTTAAAGCAGAATGGATTGATTATTTTTATTGATACTCCTCTTCACTTACTAAAAACGAAAAACCCAAAAAATAGACCTTTGCTGAGAAATAGTGCTGATATTGAGAAACTATACAACAAAAGAAGAGAATCATATTTAAATAGTGCTGATATTGTAATAAAAAGAAATGACTTCAATGAAACAGCTACATTAAAAGAAATAGAGGTGAAGATAGATGAATATATTAGTTCTAAATGGTCCTAATCTAAATATGATTGGAATTAGAGAACCTGAAATTTACGGAAATAAAACATATGTAGATTTAGAGAATTATATTAAAGAGCTACAAAATTATTATTCTGTTAGAATTGATATAAAACAATCTAATTTGGAAGGTATTTTAATTGATATTTTACATTACGGAAACGATACTTATGATGGAGTTATTCTTAATGCTGGAGCCTTTACCCATTATTCTTACGCTTTGTATGATGCAATAAACTCAATCCAAATTCCTGTTGTTGAAGTTCATTTATCAGACATCACAAAAAGAGAAGAGTTTCGCAAAGTATCGGTTATACGAGATGCTTGTATTGGAAGTATTATTGGATTAGGTTTTAATAGTTATGAAGAAGGAATAAAATTATTATTAGAAGAAGGTGTTAAGAAATGATTGTAAAAATTAGAAAAAACTCCGATTTAAAAGATATTCAGTCATTAAAAGATCATCTTATTTCTGAAGGTTTTGAAATTCATGAAAGTATAGGGAAGACTTATAGTTTATTTGGTGTAATTGGTGATACTACCAAATTCGATACAAGAAGTTTATATGCATTTCAATGTGTTGCTAATGTAATTCGTGTTCAAGAACCTTTCAAGAAAGTAAATCGTAAATTTATTAGTGATGATTCAATTATTGACGTAAACGGTGTGAAAATTGGTGGAGATAATATCGTAGTAATAGCTGGGCCTTGTAGTGTAGAGTCTTATGAGCAAGTTGATATTATCGCAAAAAGTGTAAAAGATAGTGGTGCAAAAATTCTCCGTGGTGGAGCTTTTAAACCCCGTACTTCTCCTTATGCCTACCAAGGAATGGGCTTAGAAGGATTAAAAATCTTAAAAGAAGTTGGAGATAAATACGGAATGCCTATTATTTCCGAATTAATGAGTACTGAGTACGTCAATGAATTTGTGAAATACGTAGACATCATTCAAATTGGTGCTCGTAATATGCAGAATTTCGCTTTATTAAAAGAATTAGGAAAATTGGATAAACCAGTTCTTTTAAAGAGAGGTTTTTCAAATACAATTGAAGAATGGCTAATGAGTGCTGAATATATTATGGCTGGTGGAAACCAAAAAGTTATTTTATGCGAGCGTGGAATTAGAACATTTGAACCATACACAAGAAATACATTAGATATTTCAACAGTGCCAATTGTTAAGAAACTAAGCCATTTACCAGTCATTATTGATCCTTCGCATGCTGCAGGACATTGGGATTTAGTTGAAAGTTTATCAATGGCAAGTATTGCTGCTGGGGCAGATGGATTAATGATTGAAGTTCACCATGAACCTGAGAAAGCTTTAAGTGATGGAGCACAATCACTTAAACCTAAAAAGTTTAAGGAACTTATGAGAAAAGCAAAAATAGTGAGTCAAGCTGTGAATAAAGGCATTTAAAAAGGTTATCTGAGATAACCTTTTTTCTTTTACATTATTTTTTTTAGCACAACTGTTTGTTCCCTATCTGGACCAACACTAAATATTGCAATATCTGTATTAGTTAGTTCACTTACCTTACTTAGATAGTTCTTTGCATTTAAAGGCAAATCGCTAAGTGAAGTCACTTTAGTAATATCCTCATTCCATCCTGGAACTTCAATATAGATTGGTTCACATCTTTCAAAATCTATGATATTTGCAGGAACATAATCTATAATTTCATCATCTAATCGATAAGCGACACATATCTTTATCGTTTCTATACCAGTTAAAACGTCTAATAACATAATGCTTAGTCCTGTTAGTCCACTTACTCGTTTTGTATGTCTTAAAATTACAGTATCAATCCATCCTATTCTTCTAGGTCTTCCTGTTGTTGTTCCATACTCAT
>JAOZSP010000106.1 GCA_029939615.1 Candidatus Izemoplasma sp.
AAATGATGCAATAGTAAGCAGTGGAGCAACACAAGCCTTAATTGCTGGTGCTCATATTTTAGTAGGACGTATGAAATTAATGAAAAGAACTGCAATTGCACCTTTGATTCCGACAATTAATAAAGGGAGTACAATATTATTAGATACAGGTGGAAACCTTGAAATCAAACCAGAATATATGGTTCAACAAGCGTATTTTGCTCATGTATATGCACAAGAAATATTAGGAGTAAAAGAACCTAAAATTGGATTGTTAAATATCGGGACAGAACCTGGTAAGGGTCGACAACTAGAAAAAGAAGTTTTTGAGTTGTTTAGCAATGATACGACACTAAATTTTGTTGGAAATGTTGAAACAAAAGAAATATTAGATCCTCCATGTGATATTTTAATAAGTGATGGTTTCACAGCCAACATGGTAATGAAAACAATTGCGGGTACAGCTAAAGGTATGGGTCAAATCTTAAAACAAGAACTAAAAAAAGGGATATTAGGAAAAATCGGATTGCTTTTTTTAATTAGAAATCTTAAAAGCTTTAAAAATAGACTTGCCCCAGAAAAAATTGGTGGTGCAATGATTTACGGATTAAGAGGTGTCGTAGTAAAAGCACAAGGATCATCAAAAAGTGTTGCGTTCTCTAATGGAATTCGGCAAACTGCTTCAATTGTAAGAAATAATGTCCTTCCTAAAGTTCAAAAAGTTATTGAAAGTGAGATGGAATAATTGAAGGAATTAGAAAAATATTTTGATCTAAATTTTTCCAATCAAGATTTATTAAAAAAAGCATTAATCCATTCAAGTTATGCTAATGAACATAATTGTGAAAGCAATGAAAGATTAGAGTTTATAGGAGACGCTGTCTTAGACTTGCTAATGGGTAATTATTTATATGAAAAATATCCGCAATTTGACGAAGGTAATCTTACGAAACAACGAGCGAAAAATGTTTGTGAAAGTGCTCTTGTTGAATACGCCAAAAAGTGCCAGTTAAATAAATATTTGTTGCTTGGAAAAGGTGAAGAAAAAAGTGGTGGTCGAAATCGAGTAGCATTACAAGCCGATGCTTTTGAAGCACTTATAGGAGCCGTTTATATGGATAAAGGATTAAATGAATGCTATAAGATATTTGATAAGATTGTAATCCCTCTTGTAGAAGAGGAAAGAGAAGATAACTTTGTTGACTACAAGTCCTATTTACAAGAACTTGTTCAGTCTGATAAAAGGAGTCTAGAATACCGTATAGTAAATGAAATTGGCCCTTCTCATAATAAGACATTTGTAACAAGAGTTTATATGGACCAAATATTAATGGGTGAAGGTTCAGGGAAGACTAAAAAAGAAGCAGAACAAAATGCTGCTGAGATGGCTTTAAAAAAACTAGCAATTAGGTCAATGAAATTCTAAAAAGATTATTGAAAAATAGTCTTTTTTTTTGCAGTCTTATGATATAATAAAATTCCAAGTGAGGTGAAAAAATGGATATTGAAAACATGAAATCTTTAATACGCAAAAACATTGTAGATTTTTCAGAACTAGTACTAAATAATTACTATAAAATTGGTCTAGATGAAACGGATGCAATAATAATTATCAAACTGAATTACTTGCTAAATCGTAATATTACATTTATTCATCCGAAGAAAATTTCTAAAATGTTATCCATTTCACCGGCTACCACTTCAAAACGACTAAATCATTTAATTGAAAATGGTTATTTAAATATTGAATTGATAATGAATGGTAACGGAAAAGAAACAGAAAGTTTTAATTTAGATGCTGTTATCGAAAAAATACTAAAAGCAGATTTCGAAGAGAAAATTATGGATACAAGTGATAATAATAAGAATATTGAAACTCGTTTAGTCAGCTTGTTTGAAACAGAATTTCGCAAGCCTTTAAGTGTTTTAGATATACAAACAATCACTAAATGGCTTAACGAAGATAAATATATTTATGAAGAAATAAAAAGTGCTCTTTTTGAAGCGTCAAAAGCTCGAAAATTGTCCATTAAATATGTTGATCGCATTTTATTAAATAAAGATAGTGAAGAGCCACAAAAAAAATATAATCAAACAACCTTAATTAAGGATTTAAAAAAAATATGGACAGAGTAGAGACGATAATTAAGGTTCTTACAGAAATGTATCCAAATGCCGAGTGTGAACTTAATCACACAAATGGATTCGAACTATTAGTTGCCGTTATGCTTAGTGCTCAAACAACAGATAAATCAGTTAATATTTTAACTGATTCTTTATTTGCCAAGTACAAAAGTCCTGAGGAGTATGCAAAAGCAGATATTATAGAATTACAAAATGATTTAAAAAGAATAGGACTTTACAAAAATAAGGCAAAAAATTTAAAAGCCTTATCAAAGAAGATAGTAACAGAGTTTAATTCACAAGTGCCTAGTTCACAAGAAAAACTAGAAAGTTTACCGGGTGTCGGTAGGAAAACAGCTAATGTCGTTTTAAGTGTTTGGTATAATGTTCCAAGAATTGCTGTTGATACTCATGTTGATAGAGTAAGTAAAAGACTTAAATTGGCGTACAAGAATGATAATGTAAAACAAGTAGAAGAAAAATTAATGAGGAAAATTCCAAAAAATAAATGGTCTGATATACATCACAAAATGATTTTCTTTGGAAGATACCATTGTAAATCAAGAAAACCAAACTGTGAAAAATGTAGATTAAAGGAATTATGTCGATATCCGAATATATAATATGACATTTTTGTCAAAAACATCGATATCAAACCAAATAAAAGCATCAATAAATCTATTAAAACAGCACATTTTAGCTAAAATGTGCTGTTTTAATATCAAGTTACATAATTTTTTTAATTTTTCAATATCATTTTTAACAAATCATCTCTTATATTAGGTAAAATAGTATTAGAGAGGTTGGTGTTCTTAATGAGTATAATTAGCTTGAAGAATCGCATCAATAAGAGAGTAGAACTAGAAAGGTACAAAAGAGATTTTACAGACATTGGTAGTTTTATAAAAGAAAAGAGGAAAGAACTCAGAGTTACACAAGATGAGATATCAAATGGTATTTGTAGTATTAGTTATCTATCAAAAATTGAGAATAATCAAATAATTCCTAACGATTTTTATGTTAAAGAAATAATGGAAAAATTAGATGTTGATCAGGCTGTTTATTCTCGTAGTTTAAGAGAAAAAGAATATTTGGAGAAAGTGATTTCAGCATATTTTTACATGGAAGATAATGTTCAAAAAGAAGTGTATGAAGAAATAAAAGATATAGAACATAACTTAGTAATAAATCTTTGCAAACTGGGTTATACTGTATATTTTGGTCTTGAAGATGAGAATCAGTATGTAATGATGTTACAACATTTAGTAAATAATATGTCTGACTACGAAGTAAAAGTATATCTCTTTTTTGCATCGATTTTCTTCATAGCTAATGAAAAATATAAAACAGCATTAGAATTAATATTGCTAAATCAAAAACTACCAAATAATAATGAGTTACTTGATGGTATGTTTTATGAGATTTCTTATCATGTAAAACAGAGATTGCTTGTTAAAAATTGCTCAACTGAAGATTATTATTGTGCTATGAACATATATAATAAACATCATAATGTAAAAAAAATTATCTATCTAGCTTTAAGAAAAGCGAGAAACATAGCTGTTGAGAATCCTAAGCAAGCCCTTAAAATTTTAAAGACGATAAAAGTAAAAGGAATGTCTTTGAAAATTATAGACCTATATTTTCATACAAAAGCAGAGGTTTTATACAATTTAAAACGATACAATGAATCAACATTAGCATTAAAAAAAATGTCTGATGAATCAGAATACTACTTACGGAAAATGACGTTATTACTTAGAAATTGTCTAGTAGCAAAAGATTATGATATGATAGATAATATTAAACATTTAGTAAGTAAATATAAACCAACAAAAAGAGAAATGAAGAGTAAAGTCTTTTATCACTACTTATTACAAACAAATGAATCAGAAAGAAAAGAATATTTACGAGATATAGCAATTCCCTTTTCTATTAGAATAGAAGACTATGATACTTTAGAAGAATATACTGATTATGTAATGAAAATATGTATTGATAATTCAAGATACAAGGAAGCAACACAGTATTACAAAAAATATCAAAAAGAGATTAGTAAAGTAAAAAAAATTATGTATTAAAAAAATACCTCAGCGAGGTATTTTTAGTATTCTTTTAATATTTTATTTGCAAGACCTAGATAATCAATTCCAATTTCTTCATGTGGAGTAAAGATACTAACATGATTTTTTGGTTGTCCAATAGGAATTGTAGATATAACTTTAGTTTTTAATTTATCAGCAACGATTTTACCGCCACCTTCTCCAAAGATATTAATTCTTTCACCTTTATGATCTAAATAACTCATATTTTCAACTACACCTAAAAGTTCATGTTCAAGTTGTTCCGCTGCGAATCCTGCTTTAACGGCAATATGAGATGCACTTTTATGAGGAGTAGTAACAATTATCATTTTACATGATGGAATTAGTTTTTGAATATCTAAAGCCACATCACCAGTACCTGGTGGAAGATCGACTAAAATATATTCAATATCTTTATCCCAAATAACATCATAGAAGAAATGGTTAAGCATTTTTCCAAGCATAGGACCACGCCACATTAGTGGTTTATCAGGAGCTAAGAAAAACTCTGTAGAAATCAATTCAATCCCATCTTTGTTGTAAGGAATGATTTTTTCGTCTTTTGTTCCTTTTGGAGGAGTAATCGGCATATCAATAATTGTAGGTATACTACTACCATAAATATCTGCGTCAATAATTCCAACTTTTTTTCCTAAATGTTTTAAGGCATAAGCTAAGTTAGCAGTAACGGTAGATTTACCTACTCCACCTTTTCCTGAAGCTACACCAATATATTTTACTTCTCGAGATAAGATGCTTGTATCTCTTTTGTTTAACTGAAAATCTGTTTTGATTCCTGTGAAACCTAAGTCTAATTTGATTAGCTTAGCTAATTCTCTTGTAACAGTTTTCTTGAAATCATCTTCTAATTTATCTAGACCAATAATAACAGTTACAGTGTTTCTTATAATGTCGACTTCTAAATGTTTAATACCATTGGTTTCACCAAAGGTTTTACCACATGAAGGATCAACTAATTTGTTAACTTGCTCTTTTACTTGTTCTTTTGTATATACCATAATTTATCACCCATCAATATTATAATCTTTTTAATTAATAAATCAACTATTATACACATTAATTAGTGGCTTGAATTCTTCTTTAAAAGAATCGGTATCACTAGCAATTCCATATATCTTTGATACACGTAATTCCATATCTAAATAAGGATGTATTCCTTCCTTTACTTTTGAGATAATAGGGATTTCAATATTGTGCTTAACCTTGTTTAAAAACGCTTTACCTATCTGATTCATTCCAAGGATTCGAATATAAGGAATTGTAAAAGATGTTATTAATTCTTTTTTGGTATTACATAAAATATGAGCTAATGATCTTTTGACTTTAGAATTGGTATATCTTCTAGTTAAAACAGAATCTATCAAAGTTTGAACTGAAGTAAATCCTTTTGATTTAAGTAGTCTATTTTCAAAGCCTTCGTTGATATTAAAAATATTTTCTAAATCCTCTTTTGTTTTACTTTTAAGGATATAAGTAAATTGGGAATAAAAGTCTTCATAAGTTACTAATTTTCTATTGTTTAGCAAATTCTGAACACTTCTTGGAACATAAACAGAAATATCTTCATTTTTCACAAGTGATTTTCTTATTGCTGAAGCACTTTGAATATTACTTGTAGATTTAATTTCGTCAAAATAATTAACACTTAATCGATCAATAGTATGAAATGTAATATTACTATTTAAATCTTTACCAGCCAAAATATATTGAATACCTAATATATTATTTGGCAATTCAAAAGCTTTTGAAGGATAAAGTTCCTTCATTGCTAAATCACTGCTAGTTGGATAACTATTACCTTCCTTAGAAAACTTTTTAACTAAATTATTATATTCATCACTACTCATAATTGA
>JAOZSP010000107.1 GCA_029939615.1 Candidatus Izemoplasma sp.
TGTTTGAAAAATGGATTTTGGATGCGGATGCAAAAATGGCTGTAAATAACCTATTTGTTAACGTGAAATCTTACTTAGAATCAACTCATCCAGAAATATGCGGGAAATGTGTTCCGTGTCGTGATGGTGTAGTGAAACTGGAATCGTTAATAGAATTATATATTAATGAAACAGCAACGCTTAAAACATTAAAAGAGATTGAAAGATTAGTATTAAATTTACGAGCAAGCCGATGCAGTGTAGGGTTGGACATTGGTAAAAACATGGAAGTTGTTCTAGAAAACAACTACAATATTTTGTACAACCCAGTTAAAAAATATTAAGGAGGAAAACAATGGCGAAGATAACTATTAATGGTGAACTTGTCAAAGTCAAAAACGGTACAACAATCCTTAATGCTGCAAAAAGCATCGGAATTGATATTCCTACGTTATGTTTTATAAAAGAAATTAACGAGATAGGGTTTTGCCGAATATGTGTTGTTCAAGTAGAAGGAGAACAAGATTTAATTTCTTCTTGTAATACTGAAGTAGCAAATGGCATGGTTATTTATACAGACTCAGATAAAGTAATCGATTCAAGAAAAGCCACATTACAATTATTAGCTTCAAAGCATCGTTTTGATTGTTGGAAATGTCCAAAAGATGGAATGTGTGAATTTTATGATTTACTTAAATTTCACGATGTAGTCTTTGAAGAATTTGGTCCAGGGGTTGGAAGAAACAAAGAAACAATCATTGGTACAGGTATTTCACAAGATCAATCAAAATGTGTTTTATGTAAAAGGTGTGTTGCTGTTTGTCAAAGCGTTATAACAGCAAACGTACTTAAATTTAGAGACGATGACGGATTGAATCCAATTGTCAGTCCGACACCAGGATTATCATTTGATGAATCAGGATGTATTTTTTGTGGCCAATGTGTAAAAACTTGTCCAACAGGTACACTATTTGAGACAAATCATACAAAAGAAGTAACAAATCTTCTTGCAAACAAAGAAAAATTTACTGTAGCACAAGTATCAAAAGAAGCTATTAGTGCTTTGGCAGAAGAATTCGGATATGGTTTAGAAACTGATATAAACGAAACATACGGAAAAGCAATGCAAGCCCTAAAACTATTAGGATTTGACGAAGTCTCTTCATTAGATTTTGGAGTGGATCTTCATAACTTTGAAACGGGAAAAGAACTAATTAAGAGAATTGAAGAAGGTAATACATTACCAATCTTTACTTCAACTTGTCCTTCTTTCACAAGATATCTAGAACTTTATAAACCACAATTTTTAGAGAATCTATCAACAGTTAAAACACCTCATATTATTCAAGGAATGATGTATAAACAAAATTTATTACATCATAACCATGACAATATTGCTGTTGTAACAATTGACGGATGTACAGCTAAAAAATATGAGGTTACAAGAGAAGAACTGAAAACAAATGGTGCAAAAGATGTTGATGCTGTTTTAACAGTAAGAGAACTTGCTAAAATGTTAAAAGTTAAAGGTATTAATTTCCGTAAATTAGAGAATATCGAATTTACGAATGAGATTACAGGAACTTCTCCAAGTGTTAAATCTGGTTCAATAATTTCAACTTTAAATGTTGTAAGTGAACATCTTGATAATAAACCAATAGAAAATATTGAGTTTAAAGTAACAAGAGGAAAAGAAAACATTGAAACAGTCGGACAAATAAGAGAAGCTTCAATCTTAATAGCCGGAAATAAATTAAACGTTGCAATATGTACAGGTGGCGCTGCATTTGCTGAAATGTTTGAAAAAATAGAAAAGAAAAAATATCATTTAGTAGAATTTATGACTTGCCCAGGAGGATGCTTAAACGGTGGTGGAATGCCAATCACTCCAATCATCCCAATGCATGAGGTCATTCAAAAAAGAAATAAAGCACTATGTATTATCAACGAAGATTTACCTATGAGCAATCCTACTCATAACGAATTTGTAAAAAGTATTTACACTGAAAAGATAACTCCAAATCTACACACTAATTATTCTCAAAAAGAATTTACTAAGGAATAGAAGGTGAAATTATGATAACAGACAACAGACAGTATTTAGAACCTAAAAAAGTATATATCCCTTTAACAGATAAAACATCTAAGATTGCTAATTTAAAAGTAGCTGCCCAGGATAATGTACTGACAGGACAAATAATTGCTGAAAAATTTAACGGAAAAATTAAAACACCAGTTATTTCAACAATCAGTGGAACAGTAATAGGATTTGAAGAAAGATTAGATCGTTTTGGCAAAATAATTGATCACGCTATCATAGAAAATGATTTTAAAGATCGAAGCATTGAATTAAAACCTCTTGAAGATGAAGTTGCTCCTGCTATGATTAGAAATCGTTTAACTGAATGTGGAATTGATCAACTAACAGTAGATGGTATTTATACCGATATTGATTTCTCAAGACCTGTAAAACATATAATAATAAATGCCATTTATACTAATGAACCATTTATTTCAAAAGACTATGAATTTATCAAAAAACATGCTGAGGAAATCGCGGATGGAATTACTTTACTAGGAATTGCAAGTCACGCCGAAACTATGACATTAATAGTTGATAAATTTATGGATGAAGAAACAGTTGATAATTTAGGAAAAGCAACAGTTGATAAAGGAATTGAAGTAGTTATTATAAATTCCAAAAAAGTTCAAGCTTGGGATTATAAAATTGCTAAAAAACTAGTAAACGAAACATTATCAAATAATTTATTAGATAATCAAATAATTTATACTTCTGTATTTGCAGCTAAAGTAACTCATGATGCTGTAAGATTAGGTATACCATTAACAAAACGACAAATTGCGATTACTGGTGATGCTTATAAAGTAAATACATTATATGAAGTAAGAATAGGTACACCATTAAGTGAAATATCAGAAGAACTTGGTGGATACGATGAAACATCTGATTTAAATATTCATGTTGGTAGTTTCTTAACTGGGTATCAACTTGAAAGTGATGAATTTAGTATTACAGCTAGTGTTGATTCTATCAACGTTAGTTCCTTAAGAATTGAAAAAGAAGAAGTATGTATTAAATGTGGTGACTGTAATGATATTTGTCCCGCAGGAATATTGCCACAAAATATTATGGATGCTGAACTGAGAAATGTAAACTCGAGAATTGTTGATCTAAACACACATGAATGCGTTGAATGTGGATTATGTACTTACGTATGTCCATCAAAAATAAATGTACTAGAATGGGTACGACGTGCAAAACGTCGTGTTGGATAGGAGATATTATGGAATTTATTACAAAAAAGCCTCCAATTAAAAGTAATCAACAACGCTCATATAAAAGATCACTAAATTTACATATCTCATTAATTATTATTTCATTAGCAGCTATTTTAACAAGAGCATTTATAGCAGTACCAGAAGGTGAAGTATGGTTGCCAGATGCAATGTTTAAAACATTCTTGATGTTATTAACAGGTGCATTTATAAGTGTTTTAATTGAATTATTATATTCAATCGGAGAAGGAAAAAGTCATGAATTCTCTAACTATAAAAGATTAGTTGATCCAATTAATACAGGATTAATAATTGCTTTGTTGTTACCAACATCAACACCAATATATGTTTTATTATTAGCAGTTATTATCGGTGTTTACGCTGGTAAAATTGTCTTTGGTGGAAATGGATATTATATCTTCAACCCTGCTTTAGTAGGAGTGTTATTCGTTAATCTCTCTTTTGCTAATCAGATTACTTATGGTGAAACACCACTAGTATTACTAAAAAATGCTTTAGCAGGACAAACATATACTCTAAAACTACTTGATTTATTTGTAGGTAACTACGCCGCTATCGCAATTGGTAGTACAAGTGTTATCTTACTAGTAGTTATATTTGCTTACTTATTGGTAACAAGAGTAATAGATTTAAGAATAAGTGGAACATTTATATTAACAATATTAATTGTTTCTGCAGGAATCGGATTTGTTAACTTCGGAACTGCAAGCGGATTAATGTGGCAATATGTTTTAGTTAATATGATCACAGGGTTAACAATGTTTGCTGCTGTATTCTTAGTTAGTGAAAGTGTATCAAGTCCAACATCGAGAGAAACAAAAATGATTTATGCGGTAGTTGTTGCAATATTAACAATGACTGTACGCACACTTGGTGCTGAAATAGAAGGAATCGTTTTTGCAATCTTATTTGGGAATATGATTACACCTTTCTTGAATAGAACAGTTAAAAGAAGTAACAAAAAAATATTTATTAGAACAAGTATTATTTTACTTGTAGTAGTTATATTTACAGGATTTGCTTTAGGATTTATCGTTCAAAGTAGATTACAAGAAATCTTTAGTGCCGCAGTGATAGGAGGGTTATTCTAATGAAAAACGCTCTAAAAATAGTTTTTATGTTAACACTTGTAGTAATCATTTCAAGTTTAGCTGTATTTTATGTTGAAAGTATAACAACTCCCGTTATTGAAGAAAGACAAGCAAATGCAATAATCGAAGCTTATGAAGAAGTATTTCCTGAAATTAGTGGAACTGATACAACAGAATTAAGTACTTTAGATTTCGCAGATACGGGAATTATGGAAGCAACTGTAATTACTGATAATTCAGATACTTTGAAAGGTGTTATTTATACCGCATCATTTAGAGGATTTGCTTCGGAGATTATTTATATTATTGGTGTTGATAAAGATGGTAACATCACAGGATATAAAACGTTATCTCAAAATGATACTGCCGGATATGGTTCACAAATAGGTGATGCAGAAAATTGGGTACAGTTTCCTGGTATGTTATTACAAACAGCAGGAGAAGGTAGTTTTGATGGATTATCAGGTGCAACCGTTACAACAAATGCATGGAAAGCATCTTTTGAAGGTCTTTACAACTTCCATAAAGATAATTTCCCAGTTCCAGTATTAACACCTGAACAAATACTATTTATGGAAATCAAAAAAATAGTACCAGAAAATACAACATTAGCTAGTTATACACCAACATACGCATTTGCACCATATGGAATTAAAAATGTATATGTTGCGAATGATGGAACTAGTGATGTTAGTGTAGTTTATCATGTTGAATTTGTTGGATTTAGTACAGCAGATGTTAATGAATATATTATTTCATTCGACTTAGCTACAAACAACGTAATTGATTTTATGGCATTGTATTCAGGAGATACCGAACATTATGGTGCTGATATTATGTTAGAAGAAAACTGGACACAGTTTGCTGGAAAAACTCCTACAGATTTAGTTGCAGGAAGTATTGATGGCATAAGTGGAGCAACAGTTACAACTGATGCTTGGAAAATCAGTTTACAAAACTTAACGATTTATCATCAAGCAGAGTTCCAAGGAATAGTAGTTTTAACTCCTGAAGAACAGTTTGAAGTTTATAAACAAGATTTATTCCCAACAGCAACAAGATTCGATGATATAACAGAATTTAAACCAGGTAGCCCAGTTATTACACAAATATTAGATGCTTACGATGATACTGATACTTATTTAGGAACTATATATTTTGCAACAACAATTGGTGCAAGTTATTCAGGTCCAACTTATATTCAGTTCTTAGTAGGAATTGATGCAAGTGATAATTTCACAGGATTCTTTATGTTTGATGATACCGATACTGTTGAATTAACAGAAGCTTTCTATGAAAGTGGATATGGTGATTCATTAGATGGTGCTATTGATGGTGAATTCGGAATTGATGCTGTTAGTGGTAGTACATTGACATATGATAAATTATCAGCTGCTATAGATACTATTGCTGATTATCATTTAAATAAATATTATGTTAGATCAGATAGTGTTACCGCAACCGATGCTGAATTAATTCTTGCCTTCCCAACTGCTGTTTCATTCACAAGTGTTTATGAAGACTATGAATTCAATTCAAAAATCGGAAATATATATGAAGCATACGATGGAACAGATGCTTTGCTTGGATATGTATATGTAGGTGTTGCTGAA
>JAOZSP010000108.1:0-2992 GCA_029939615.1 Candidatus Izemoplasma sp.
AGGGGACAAGGGGCAAGTAATTTCCCCAGCTCCCCAGCTCCCCTGCTTATCTGAGGAGACTGAAATGAGTTCAAATACCGTATCTCTACCATCCCGAACAGTCCAATCTGCCCGTCGGCAGAGACAACTATCGCGTGCCTTCAATACGGCCCTGAAATACGCGGTATTACTAGGCTTGGGCGTCATCTTCATGACCCCCTTCTACTGGATGTTTGCTACGGCCCTCAAATCGGACGCGCAGCTTTTTACGCTGCCCCCGGCCTGGGTTCCTAATCCACTTGAATGGCAAAATTTTGCCCGCGTCTTTCAAGAGGTTCCCTTTGGACGATTCATCCTCAATTCGACTTGGCTGGTGATCTGGAATGTGGTGGGGCAGGTTTTTGCTACGGCGATGGTTGCTTATGGCTTTGCCCGACTGCGCTTTCCGGGGCGCAACTTTCTGTTCATGATCTTGCTGGCTACCCTGATGGTCCCCAAGCAGGTGACGCTGGTGCCTCAGTTCATCCTTTTTGCCAAGTTAGGCTGGATCAACACTTACCTTCCCCTCATTTTGCCCGCTTTTGGCGGCAGTCCCTTCCTGATTTTCCTGGTGCGTCAATATATGATGACGCTTCCCCGCGATCTGGATGAGGCGGCCACTATTGACGGGGCCAGCCGTTGGCAGATTCTGCTTTACGTCATCATGCCGTTGACTACGCCGGCCCTGATTTTGGTGACGGTCTTCACCTTTACCGACGTGTGGAATGACTTTATGGGACCGCTGATCTATCTGAACGACCCCAATAAATTCACCGTGTCGCTGGGGCTCAGTTTCTTTCCGGGGGTCAAAGACACACGTTGGCACGTGCTGATGGCTGCCGCGTTGATGGCAATGATACCGCCTGTCATCCTGTTTCTGTTCACCCAAAAGCGACTCCTCGGCGGTTTGGCGACAACAGGATTGAAAGGATAAGCAGGGGAGCAGGGGGGCGCGGGAGACAAAGAGGCGCGGGGGCAAGTGACAAATGACAAATGATCGCGAAGCGTGACGAAAGGAGGTGAAGTTGCAAAAATCATTAGGTTTTACCCTTTACGGTGTAGTTTCAAACACTTTTTACAACATACTTTTAGGAGGAGTAACCCAAAATGCGTAACAAAAATCTGTTAATCCTGACTGTTATACTGACCCTGTTAGCCCTCTCCATTGCGGCTTGCGGCGCGGCTACGCCGGAGACAATCACCGTGGTGGAGACGGTAGAAGTAGAAAAAGAAGTGATTAAAACGGTTGAAGTGGAAAAAGAAGTCAAAGTGGTGGAAACCGTTGAGGTAGTCAAAGAAGTCGAGGTGGTCAAGGAAGTCGAAGTCGAAGTAACCGCCGCGCCGGCCCCGATTACTGAAGCGGGCGAAGACGATGTCGTTACTGTTACCTGGTGGGGCACGGAACGAGGGCGCGACACCGCCGCCACCCGCGAATTGCATTTTCAACTGGCTCGCGCCTTTGAAGAAAGCCACCCGAACACCAAAATCGCCGTCGCCCTCTTTCCTAGCCGAGGTTTCTCAAACCGCGTACTTACTGCCATTGCCGCCGATGAAGGCCCGGATGTTTGGTATACTTACTTCGCTGCCGACATTGCCACCCAGGGCTTTTTGGAAGACCTGACTCCTTACATAGAAGCATCTGGCATTGACCCTGCTCAACAATGGTTCCCTATCGGCCAGCAGCGAGCCGTGTATGAAGGCCGCTACTACGGCGTACCCCGCGACGCCACCGCCGGCTTCATTGCCTACAACAAAGATATGTTCGACGCCGCCGGCATAGCCTACCCCGAAGCGGGCTGGACCATCAACGACTACCGCGACATCGCACTCCAACTGACCGACGCCGCCAACGACCAGTACGGCATTGGGGCCATTGTGGGCAGCCCCGGCTGCTTCCAGTGGTCAACATTCTCGTACAATATGGGCGCCGATTTTGTCAGCCCCGACGGGAAGATGGTCGCCGGATATATGGATACCCCGGAAGCTATCAACGCCCTCAAATTCTGCCTGGATCTGACCGCCGAAGATCAAGTAGCTGCCCCGCCGGGATTGCAGGAGCAATTTGGCGAATTGGTCTTCCTCTCCGGCAAGGTCGGCATGCAGCACATCGCTACCTGGGATTTGCCTCCTATACGCGAGCAAGCCCCCTTCAACTGGGGTATTGTGGCCCCGCCGCGCTTCGACGAAAACAGCGACGGCATTGCCTGGACCGACTCCTACGTCTACTATATGTCCAGCGACGTGGAACAAAAACAACGGACTTGGGAGTTCCTGGAATGGTTGAGCGGGCCGGAAGCAGGTATGATCATCGCCGAAACGGGCATCTGGACTCCAGCCGTGCCTGAGGTTTGGCAAGCGATGGGTTGGCCGGAAGATGAAACCCTGAGCGTTGTCTGGGACGAGTTGAACAAAGAAACTCGCGTCCCCAACTATTTGCGTTCTCAATTCTACTGGGATTGCGTGGGCAGCATCTTTGACGATGTGTGGACCAACTACGTGGAACTGGGCGATCGCGATGTAGAAGGCTTCATCATCCCCGCCGTTGAAGACGCGCAGATCTGCCTGGACGATAATTACGAATCGCTTGAGTAGAAAATAGAGATTGAGAGATTGGAGATTCGGAACCTCCAATCTTTCAATCTCTCCAACGAAGTGAAAAAGAAGGGGGTAGGGTAGACTTATAAAAAGGTTTACTGTGGCGGCGTCATCTTCTGCTGAATAAATTTCATAAAGTCAAAGTATTAGACTGGATGACGTTGATCAAATTCGGAAATTGTTTTGACGCCGTATTTCTGACTTAATACAAATAACTGCAATTGGGCGGCCAGGCGCAATAGCAAATTGGCTCAAATTCAAGGCAAGGAGGTATAATACCTTTCCGAACATTAATCCAAAAATCAAATTTCAATATAAAATCACAGGAGATTGATAAATGATAAATCAAGATGTTATTAACCAAAAACCACAGTTTAGT
>JAOZSP010000108.1:3002-5970 GCA_029939615.1 Candidatus Izemoplasma sp.
TGTCCATGAGCCGCAAGCGCTTGAGCTGCTGAAAAAAGCTGGGGCCGATGTAAAAGGTGATCGCGTCAGAATCCAACCGCATTTAGTGGAATGGGCTATCCGCACCGCTCCGTCTCGCGTTGTGCTTTGTGATAGCCGAAATGGAAATCCACGCCTGTTTCTAGAGGATAAGAATGCTTATTACGGAACAGGCTCCGACACAATTGCGGTTGTCGATTATACAACCGGCGAGCGCAGGTTACCGCTGTTGAAGGATATTTCTCAAGCTGCCCAACTTTGTGATGCGCTGCCCAACATAGATTTTGTTATGTCTATGGGAATCGCATCTGATGTTCCTGAAGAAGTATCAGATCTTCATCACTTCTCGGCAATGGTGTCGAACACCAATAAGCCAATGCTTGTTACTGCCTGGAACCAGGAAAATATGGAAGACATCGTTGCTATGGCTGAAGTGGTTGCAGGCGGCGAGGAAGAACTCAGGCGAAATCCATTCATCGTAATGTATTCGGAGCCTGTTTCACCGCTCCAATTGGCTTTAGAGCCTACCCAGAAGGTTGTGTATATGGCAAGCAAAGGCTTGCCCGTAATCTGCGGAACAGGCAGGGTTGGCGGAGCGACCAGCCCCATTACCATTGCCGGCGCTGTGGCGCAAGGGGCGGCAGAATCGCTTGCCGCTATTCTGATAGCGCAATTGGTGCGTGAAGGTGCGCCGGTAATCTTTGGGGGGGAACGATTGCAATTGGATATGTCAACGACTATGGCTTCTTATGGCGCTCCAGAATTTATGATGTCAGTGGCTGCAAACGCCGAATTGGCTACTTATTATCGTCTACCGTCGTGGAGCTACGCGGGTTGTTCGGATGCAAAGACCTTTGATCAGCAAGCAACCGCTGAGGGTTCTCTATTGTCATTATTGGTTACCTTGAGCGGCGGAAACCTTAATCATGATGTGGGCTATTTAGAATCAGGTTTGACCAGTTCGTTAGATTCCGTTGTCGCTTTCGATGAAATCATCGGTATGGTGCGCCGGATGATGCGCGGTATACCCGTATCCACTGAAACTTTGGCGCTTGATGTGATCGATGAAGTGAGTCCGGGTGGAGAGTTTCTTACTCACGACCATACGTATGAACATTTCAAGCAAGATTGGTTCCCAAATATATTTGATCGTGAGAGCTACGAGGGCTGGGAGGCTGCCGGGAAAACGACTTTGGCAGATCGGGCGAACAAGCGAGTTCGAGATATTTTGGAAACTCACAATCCCTTGGAGTTGTCTGATGCTGTTAAAACCGAACTAAATGGGATTATTAAACGGGCCGAGAAACGGTATACAAAATAGGTCTTTTTGGTGTGACAAGCCTGATTATTCAGGGATGAAAGTTAGCCTTTCTTGGGTGGCTTCTTTTTGCCTTTTCGAGTAGACTTTATTCCTGTGTGGGCAATCAGGCTGTCAACATCGGCGCGTAGTTTGTAGAGCGTGATATTGATGGCATCAACGGTCTGTTGAATTTTGACCAGATTTTGCAACGTATGTCCGGTTGTCATATCGACTACCCGCAATCGCCTGGTTGTGGGCGATCATTAGACATTATCGGAAATAACGCAGAACCCAAAAACAGACAGGATTAACAGGATTAACAGGATTATTTTTTTGTTTTTATCCTGTAAACCTTGTAAATCCTGTCTGTTTTACCTCTTGTTCGATAAACAGTTTTATTTCCGATAATGTCTATTTATAATTTGAGGCGCTTTATGCAAAAATTACCTTTTGATTACAACGAAAGCGTTTACGCCGGATGGCTGGGCAAGTGCATTGGCGTGCGTTTTGGCGCCCCCATCGAAGGCTGGACCTACGATGAAATCAAGGACAACCTGGGCGAACTGGCCGATTATCTCCCCTTGCCCCCCGGCAAAATCTTCAAGCCGGACGACGATACCGCCCTGCCGATGATCCTCATCCGCGCTCTGCAAGATTACGGCCCAAACGTAACCGCCGCCCAACTGGGCGAAACCTGGCTCAACTATCTGGCCGACCAGCGCGGCACGCTCTGGTGGGGCGGCTACGGCGTCTCTACCGAGCATACCGCCTACCTCAATCTGGCAAACGGCGTCCCCGCGCCGCAATCCGGCAGCATTGCCTTGAACGGGGCGGATTTGGCGGAACAAATTGGCGGGCAAATTTTCAGCGACGTCTGGGGCTTGGTTGCGCCAAATAATCCGCAACTGGCCGCTGACTACGCTTCCCGCGCCGCCAGCGTCTCGCACGACGGCGAAGGCATCTACGGCGGGATGTTCATCGCCGGGTTGGTGAGTCAGGCTTTTAGCGAAGATGATCCGCGTAAGCTGATAGAAAGCGGTCTCCCCCTCATCCCCGCCGACAGCGAATACGCCCGCGTAGTCAACGCCGTCCTCGATTTTCACCAGGAACGCCCGGAAGACTGGCGCGCCTGCTACCGCTTCATCCGCGATAACTTCGGCTATGATCGCTACCCCGGCGAAGTTCACATCATCCCCAACGCCGGCATCATTGTGATGGCCCTCCTCTACGGCGAAGGCGATTTCTCCCGCGCCATTCAAATCGCCAATATGGGCGGCTGGGATACCGATTGCAACGTGGGCAACGTGGGCGCTATTATGGGCGTGGCCGTCGGTCTGGAGGGCATCCCCCACCACTGGCGAGAGCCGATGAACGATATGTTTGTTGCCGCCAGCGTCATCGGTACGCGCAACCTGCTCGACATCCCCGCCTGCGCCGACCTTTTTTGCGCGTTGGGGCATCAAGTGGCAGGCGAAGCGCCCCCGCTTCACAAGCCGCGTTACCATTTTGAGTATCCCGGTTCCACCCACGGTTTCTTGCACCGGAATAATGGTAAAGGGCGAATTATCTCAATTACGAATTACGACGCGGATGATCGGCGGTCAGTGGTCGGCGGTCAGCGGTCGGTCAGCGGTCTGCAAGTGTCCGTTC
>JAOZSP010000109.1 GCA_029939615.1 Candidatus Izemoplasma sp.
AAGACCACGTGGTCCTACTCCTCTTCGTTCTAAAAGTTTGATAAGAGGGAACATGATTAGTGATAAAAGCCATACTAAAGCAAGGGGTACAATTACACTCGATAAAGCATCTGTAATACTATGCCAAACACTACTAAATTGTGATGCCAAAAGAATGACACCAAGAAATAGCAAGATGACTACTAATACTCTAATTGCCTTATTTAAGAACTCGTCAGTTAAATACTTATTTTTGTTGTTCATTAAATCACACCCTTCAGTCCTTTTTATATTATAACATAAATTATTTATAATTTAAATTATTTAATTGTTTTGAGAGATAATTCATTTAGTTGCTCAGAAGCTACAAAACTAGGTGCTTCTGTCAATAAACATTGGGCACTATTTGTTTTTGGGAATGCAACAACGTCACGGATGTTTTCTGTGTGTACTAGTAACATTACTAAACGATCTAGTCCAAATGCAATCCCTCCATGAGGAGGTGTTCCATATTTTAGGGCATCTAATAAGAATCCGAATTTAGCTTGTTGTTCTTCTTTGCTTATACCTAAAATATCAAATACTTTGTTTTGCACTTCTTCTTGATGAATACGGATGCTTCCGCCTCCTAATTCTTGTCCTTGTACTACAAGGTCATAACAATAAGCAAGTGCTTGAGCTGGGTCTGTATCTAATTTATCAACATCTTGACTTTGGACCATGGTAAATGGGTGATGTAAGGAAAAATATCTTTGATGTTCTTCTTTGTATTCAAACATAGGCCAATCAATTACCCATAAGAAATCATAGTCGTCATTACTATATAGTTGTTGTTGTTTAGCGATATGGTTACGTAAATTACCTAGTGACTGATTAACAACGTTTTCTTGGTCTGAAACAATAAGCAATAAGTCATTGTTTTGTAATTTAGTTGCTTCAACAAGCTCTTTTTGTAAATCATCATTTAAGAATTTAACAATACTACCTGATAATTTATCGTCATTATACTTTAAGAAAGCTAAGCCTTTTGCGCGGTACTTCTTAACAAAATCAGTTAATTTATCAATTTTCTTACGAGAATATAAACTAGCTCCACCTTTAACGTTAATTGCTTTAACAATACCGCCATTAGCAATATTATTTGTGAAAACAACAAATTCTGTTTTACTTGCAATATCAGTAATATTTTCAAGCATCATTCCAAAGCGTGTATCTGGTTTATCTATCCCGTATTTATCCATTGCATATGCATACGTGATAACTGGGAATTTCTCTGTAAGATCAATTTCTTTTACTTTTTTCATTACATGCTTAATCATTCTTTCACTAACATTTAATATGTCATCTTGATCCATAAAACTTGTCTCGATGTCAATTTGAGTAAATTCAGGTTGACGATCACTTCGTAAATCTTCATCTCTAAAACATTTAGCAATTTGATAATACTTTTCAAATCCTGAAATCATTAATAATTGCTTAAAGATTTGAGGTGATTGTGGTAGTGCATAAAATGAACCTTTATTAATACGAGAAGGTACTAAATAATCACGTGCGCCTTCGGGAGTTGATTTAGTTAATATTGGTGTTTCAATATCAATAAATTCTTCATTATTTAAGAATTCACGAACAGCTTGAACTATTTTGTGACGAACAATAAAATTATTTTGTAATACTGGTCTTCTAAGATCTAAATAACGATATTTAAGTCTTGTATCTTCTAAAGCATCTGTATCATCTTGAATTAGTAAAGGAGTAAGTTTTGAACTATTCAAAATTGTTAATTCATCTACAATTACTTCAATGTCTCCGGTCGTTATATTTTTGTTTTTACTGGCTCTTTCTATTACTGTACCTAATACTTCTAAAACGTATTCACTTTTAATATCAAGTGTTTTAGGATACAGAGGAGAATCAGGGTTAAAAGCTAATTGTGTAATACCATAACGATCGCGTAAATCAATAAAAACAAGACCTCCTAAATCACGTTTTTTACTTACCCATCCTTTTAAAACTACTTTTTGATTAATATTAGAAATGGTTAACTCACCATTATTATGTGTTCTTTTCATATGTTTCTCCTATTCTCCACATTCGTCGCAATTATCTTCTTTACATGATTCACATGCAGCTGATGGTTTCATTAATTCTTCAACAATATGATTATATAATTGATGCTTATCTATAGTTATTTCTTTTCCTGTTTCTTGATCTTTAACATTAATTACATCATTTTCTTTTTCATTTGCACCGTATATGGCAACAAAACGGGTGTTTAACTTAGCAGCTTGTTTCCATTTGGCTTTCATTCCTTTATCAAGAAAATCAATATCAGCAAATAAGCCACCTAGTCGACAACGATTTAGTATTGCCATTCCATCTGCTTTTTGTTCATCACCTAAAATCATTAAATAAAGATGTAAGTAATCAGGATCTCCTTTAAAAGATAAACTTTCAAGAGCAAACATTAATCGTTCTAACCCAAATGCAAAACCAATCCCAGGAATATCAGGTCCACCTAGAGATTTTACTAAGTTATTATATCTTCCACCACCACATATAGTGTTTTGTGCTCCTAAAGTATCAATATTAGCGTTTACTTCAAAAACAGTATGAGTATAATAATCAAGACCTCTTACAAGGTTCTTGTTTATTTTGTAGTTTATTTTCATAGCATCTAAATACGCAACTGTTTCTGTGAAATGAGATTGTGATTCATTGTTTAAGTAATCTAATGGTTTAGGTGCATTTTGTAATATTTCTGAATCTTTATCAATTTTACAATCTAAGATTCTTAAAGGATTTGTAGTGTAACGTTTTTGACAATCGGTACACAAGTTATTTATGTTAGGTGCTAAATAATTTAATAAAGCTTCTTTATAAGTTGCTTTACTTTCAACATCACCAATACTATTAATATGAACTTCAACATCTTTTATTTTTAAAGCTTTTAAGATATTTACAGCATAACTTATTACTTCAGCATCTAGTTGTGGTGAATTACTACCAAATGCTTCAACACCAAATTGCAAGAATTGACGATATCTTCCTTTTTGTGGTCTTTCATATCTGAACATTGGTCCCATATAGTATAATTTTTGAATAGATGCATTTGAAGCGTATAATTTATTTTCAATATAACTTCTTACTACACCCGCTGTTCCTTCTGGGCGTAATGTATTACTTCTTTTACCACGATCTAAAAAGTCGTAAGTTTCTTTACTGACGATATCAGTTTCACTTCCAACTCCTCTATGAAATAACTCCGAATTTTCAAATATCGGGGTTCTAATTTCTTTGTAGTTATAGATTTTACTGACAGTTCTAATTGTTTTTTCTAGTCGTAACCACTTATCAATATCTTTTGGTAAGATATCGTAAGTTCCTTTCATTTTTTGATACATTCTATTTCCTCCTTTTGAAAATAAAAAAACGTCCCTAAACAACATATGTTTAAGGACGAAATATTAATCCGCGGTACCACCTTAGTTCCTAGTAAGCTAGGCCCTTAACTCTTAACGCGAGCAAACGTCTTTTTCTACTTTATTCAAAAAAGCCTTCTGAAGTGTCTTTCATTATTACTTTATAGAGATACTTCCACCCTAGGTATCTTTCTCTTGTCTACACTGTTTTAATTACTTTTCTTCGTCCTCAGTTTTCTAATGTGATTATACAATTTTTCTCTTTAATAGTCAATAAATAAGTCCTTTTTAAATGATTTCACCCATGAAATTTTATTATTAAAGTAATCTTCACTGATGATTGAATAGGTAATATCATCAAGAACCGTTCCGTCGTAAAGTAAATATTTGTTTCGTAATATTCCTTCAAATGTAAATTCTAGTTTTTCACAAACTCTTTTTGATTGAATGTTATCGTCAAAATGACAATACTCTAGCCGTCTTAGATTTAGTATTTCCATACCATAGATTATTACAGCTTTTGAAGCTTCTGTGATTAGCCCTTGATTCCAAAATTTTGGATGGAGTACAAACCCAATTTCACCCTTATATTCTTTGTATGAGTGAATCTCAATTGTACCGATAAGTTTTGATGAAGCTTTGTGTATTATTGCAAATAATCCTGGTTGTCCAAAATCAGTTTTTTTAATTGAATAGTTAATAAATTCATGAGTTTCTTCTATTTGTTTATGTGGTTCCCAGCCAGCTTTCGGACCGACATTCGGGAGTTTTGCGTATTCAAACACATCGGTTGCATCACTTCTTTTTATAGCTCTTAAGATTAGTCTTTTTGTTTCAATATAGGGTAGAATTAATTTGATCATTAATCTTTTTTTGAAGTCATTACCCATTTTCCAATATCTTTAAAGCCTAGTTTTTTGTATATTTTTCCGGCTTTTGGATTATCGTAAAATAAGCATAACTCTTTGTGACGATTTTCAAAATACTCTTTCATTAGACTAATCATTAATACTGATGCGTACCCCTTTTTTCTATACTCTGGAATTGTAGCAACGGCAACAACCATTGCGCTTTTTGTTGTTTCTGCGGTTGTAGCAACTGTTGAAACAATTTTATTATTTTCTTCAATATATAATGTGATTCCCATTTGAATACTATTCATTTTTCCTTCAATATATTTCTTTCTACTTTGTTTTTTTATCCCAAATTCGTCAATTTCAACTAGTAAGTCATATAACTTTGAACAATCTTCTTCTGTTTTTACTGTTTGAACTTTGAAAGATGAAGGATTAATAGTTGTTTCAATTTCTTGTGCTTTACAAAAAAGCATTGGTTTAAATATAAAATCAGGAAGAAACGGATTTATAAGTTCCATTAGAATATCTCGTCCACTCATATATTCAAAGTTGTGTAATCTAAATATCTCTAAGAATTCATGATTAAATTCATCTAAGTGCGAATAAAAAATCGCGTGTTCACGATAGAATAAAAGAGTGCTTATATACTCGTTTTCTTCGTTAAACTCACCATAAAGTGTTTGCCATTCTTTATTAAAACCAAAAGCTTCAATATCTCCGATAATAAATATATTATAACTACTATCTTGATATAAGTAATTTAAAACATTTGATCGATCATTTTCTGTTAGTTTTCTTATCATTTTTCTTTGCTCTCCAACATTAGGGTTACGGGACCATCATTTATTAAAGATATGTCCATGTATTCACCAAACACACCATTATAGGTATTTATATTATAAGTTTTATTAAGTATATTTGTAAGTTCTAAATATAGTAGGTTTGCTTGTTTCGGAAGCATTGCTTTTGTAAAAGAAGGACGGTTCCCTTTTGATGTATCACCATAAAGCGTAAATTGTGAAATACTAAGAATTTCGTAATTCTTATCTGAAATGCTTTTATTTAATTTGCCATTTTCATCTTCCAAAATACGAAGGTTGGCAATTTTTTTAGCTAGATATTCAACATCAGTTAGTTCATCAGTGTGAGTTAATCCTACTAATAAGACATATCCTTTGTTAATTTTTGAGACAATTTTGTTATTTACCTTGCAACTTGCTTCTTTAACTCTTTGAACTAGTATTTTCATTATTTCATCATTCTTTCAATAGAATAAATATCTTTAATTTTTTGTAAATTTTCAATTATTTTTTCTAGTTCCGCTTTATTTTTAATACTTAGTTTTAGTTTTATTACCCCTTCTAATCGTTTATTAGCTGAAGCTGCGACTTGGATTACTTTTCCCTTTGATGCGGTCACCGAGTTTATTATTTCTGCTAATACGTTGTCACGATTTGAGACGATTATACGTAAATTTATAGAGTATTGTTTTTGAGTGTCATTTCCCCAAAATACTTCAATATAGCGATTTTTATCTAAGGATTGTAAGTTATTGCATTTAGTACGATGAACTGCGATTCCTGTTCCTTTTGAAATATATCCTGTAATTCTATCTCCAGGAATCGGAGTACAACAATTCGAAAGCTTAATCGAAGGATTTTGTAGACCCTCAACAATAATGTTACTTTCAGTTTTGTGATCT
>JAOZSP010000110.1:0-3819 GCA_029939615.1 Candidatus Izemoplasma sp.
ACCTTAATTAGTATTACTCTTTTTTAACATGTCCTTGACATAGGGTCCACATTAATGATTTTCTTTTTTTCTTTTCTTTGAACTATTCTTTATTTTTGATATACTATTTACGAGTAATCTAAAATGAGGTGTTTCAAAATGAAAGAAGGAAGCATTGTTAGAGGAGAGATTACTGCAATTAAGCCATATGGAGCATTTGTAAAAGTTAATGAGGATTATGTAGGTTTAATTCATATATCTGAATTTAGCGATGGCTTTGTGCGTAGTATTGAAGACTATGTTACTTTAGGAGATGTAATTGAGTTAAAAGTTTTAAATGTTAGTGATAGAAAACTTAGTTTAAGTTTTAAGGAACTACATAAGAGAAAGAAACGATATAACATTATCTTAAAGAGCGGGTTTACTCCTTTAAAAGCAAAACTTACTGAATGGTTAAGTTACTACAGTTTTAAAAGCGATGAATAAGCATCGCTTTTTTAATGCTTATACGTTATTACGGTATGTTTTATATATACTTTTAAAATGGATTATGGTAAAATTTATAGTGATAAGGAGGCGTTATTATGCAAAAATATATTACGGTGGATTACAGTAAGGCCCTTTCTTTTATTAGTGAAAAGGACTTACCTAAAATTGAAGAAGAGATTATTGAAGCACATAAGAGTATTCATAATAAAACAGGTAAGGGTAATGAGTATTTAGGATGGGTTGATTTACCTGAAAACTACGACAAAGATCAATTTCTAAGAATAAAAAAGGCTGCATCAAAAATTAGAAATGATTCAGAAATTTTATTGGTTATCGGTATTGGTGGGTCTTATCTAGGATCTAAAGCGGCTATAGATATGTTGAATAAACATTTTGATCGAAACAAAAAAGTAGAGATTATTTTTGTTGGACATCATATTTCTAGTAGTTATATGATGGATTTAATTGATTATATTGAGGGTAGAGATTTTTCAATTAATGTAATTAGTAAATCTGGAACGACAACAGAACCAGCTATCGCTTTTAGAGCATTTAAGAAAATATTGATTGGTAAGTATGGGAAAATCGCAGCAAATAGCCGAATATATGCTACTACGGATAAAGCAAAAGGTGCATTAAGAGTGTTAGCGGATAAAGAAGGATATGAAACATTTGTTGTACCTGATGATGTTGGAGGTAGATTTAGTGTCCTTACAGCTGTAGGATTATTACCTATTGCTGCATCTGGTGTTGATATTGATATTATGATGAAGGGAGCTCTAGATGCTAAGAAAGAGTATAATGAAGCGTCCTTAGAGAATGAAGCATATAAATATGTCGCAGTAAGAAATTTACTATATCGAAGTGGTAAGAAGATTGAGATGTTAATTAATTACGAACCATCATTATCCTTTGTTGGAGAATGGTGGAAGCAATTATTTGGTGAAAGTGAAGGGAAGAATCATTTAGGGATTTTCCCTGCTAGTGCTTCTTTTAGTACGGATTTACATAGTTTAGGGCAATATATTCAAGATGGAGAAAGACATATATTCGAAACGGTAGTAAATGTTGTTAAACCAAGAAGAGAAATGACTGTGTTAGAGGACGAATTAAATCTTGATGGATTGAATTACTTAGCAGGTAAAAAAATTGATTACGTTAATAAACAAGCCTTTTTGGGAACACTATTAGCTCATAATGATGGTGGAGTTCCTAACATAATAATAAGTATTCCTGAAATATCACCATATAGCTTTGGATATTTAGTGTATTTCTTTGAAATCGCTTGTGGAGTTAGCGGATATGTTCTTGGAGTAAATCCATTTAACCAACCAGGAGTAGAAGACTATAAGAAAAACATGTTTGCTTTACTTGAAAAGCCTGGTTATGAGGAGTTAACTATTGAATTAAAGAAAAGACTTAAATAAAAGCGGTTCTTTTTGAATTGCTTTTTCTTAATAGAATGAATCTATTAGAAAAAAAGATATTTATGCAAACTATAATGTTGTTAAATACTATTATTTTGGTATTGAGAATTTTTTATTAATGTTACTTCATTGTTTTAATCAATAAAATAATGAAAGCTTCTTCCCGAAAATTGATTAAGGAATTCAAATTAAAATTGTTTAGAAAATCAAGAATTCTGCGTTGTTTCCCTAATGAAATTCACAAAGTGCTCAATCTTAGAATTAAAAGCGAAAACGACGGGCAATCCTTTTTCAACGGTATCTAAATGGAAACAAAAATGACTATGGCCACCCGATAGTCAATGGTTTGAATGTGGTGACTTGCTGCATGCGTTTAGAGCAAAAAAGGAAGAGAGTAATAATTCTAGGGTATCTAATTGTGAATTACCTTGACTTTGATAATATAATAGTCAATGAAGGGCTGTTCACCGCATTGCTACTGGATATGTTTTATATTCCTAATTTGTATTCTTTCTAAACAGCTCAAAAAACATTCGTTAATTCTCCTTTTTCTTATTTTATCTCTATATTTTTGCCTTTCGCATAAGGTATAAGTATCTAGTAATTATCAAAAATTCAGCAATCAATCGGACAGTTTTCCTTAGAATAAAACACAGAGAAATCGTAATAAGTATAATATTGTTTATTTTCAATTCCTGATTTTCACAAAAAAATGAACTAAGCATCTTTAGTAATAATTCAATAAAATAATATATTTCTTGCATATTCGCGTTATAAATAATACAATAACTTTGCTTAGAATTGGAGGTACGATTTTATGAATGATCAAATACTAGATTGGATAGGTTACATAGCATCATCAATTGTATTAATATCTTTATTAATGAGTTCAATTAAAAAACTTCGTTGGATAAACTTAATTGGGGCTTTAGTTTTCGGAATATATGGATTCCTTATTGGAAGCTTACCAACAGGATTTATGAATGTTGGTATTGTAGTTATAGATATTTACTATTTAGCAAGAATTTATTTATCTGGAGAGTATTTTAAAATGCTACCAATTGATAATGATAGTGAATACTTGGCGTCTTTTATCAATTTCTATAAAGATGAAATTAGTCTTGTTACTAATTTAGATGAATTAAATATCGCTAACGCAGAAGTTAAATTATATATATTGAGAAATATGACACCTGCAGGTGTGTTTGTCTGTAATAAATATAGTGATGACACATTGGAAATAAAACTAGATTATGCCATTCCCCAATATCGAGATTTTAAATTAGGGGTATTTTTGTTTGATGGACAGAAAAAGTATTTTACTGAAAAAGGATTTACAAAATTTATTGTGTTTACTAAGGAAAAAAGCCATACGAAATATCTTAATAAGATGGGATTTATTGAATCAAATATTACTGGAAAGACTTGTTTTATCAAGGAATTGTAAAAGGAATTGTCAATCGACAATTCCTTTTTTTTAGAATGCTTTTAAATGTATTGTTTTCCCTGTACTCTTAACATCAATACTAGTAACATCGGCGGTTTTTTCACCATCTGATTGAGTAATTTGAGGTGTTGTAAATGAAGCTTTTACATGCTTGCATTTTTTATAATACACATACTTAGTGAATTTAGTATGTAATCCAAGATAAACAGTTATGAATATTGGCAGTAGGAAGATTTTAAGTATTGAATGAACAATAATAACATGAAGGTTTTCGTCATCTATCCTAGCTTTTGGTGTCATTTGCATACCACCACCTACAAAACGGCCATTATTTACAACAATCATGTATGTTTTATCGAAATGTAGTTTTTCCCCATCAATTTCAACGTTTAATGATTCAGGAACATAATTAAGCATTCCTTTAATTGAATTTAGGAAATATCGGAATTTTCCCTTCTTTTTCGCATTATCCACATA
>JAOZSP010000110.1:3829-5887 GCA_029939615.1 Candidatus Izemoplasma sp.
CATAGTTGATAATCAGCCCATCTATACCAATTCCCGTTCCATTAATGAAATAATGCTTTTCTTCATTATCTAATGTGTTTTCAATGATGTATTGAGGATTCTTGTCGTTATCTTTGAGAGATCTTAAGAAGTCATTTCCGGATCCGTTTTTCTTTAAATAGATATCTTGTTTGATGTTGTAGTCGTATATGTTATTAACAAATTTATTAATAGTACCGTCTCCACCTAATAGGATTACTTTGCTAATGTTTTTCTTATTTTCAAGAAATTCTTTTAAATCTGTTATTTTTAATATGCTTTTCAATCTAAAAGGAATGTTGTTTTTTTTATAATATTTGATCAACTTATGTGTTTGAACATTTCCCTTGCTGTTTTTTGATTTGGGATTGTATAGAATTAAGTCCATTGTAATCACTCCTTTATGCAATTATAACATATTAAATTATATTATATAATTAAATATTATGATATAATCTACTTATAGAAAAATTAGATAAAGGTGATTTTATGTACAAGGAAATTATTATTAAAGATATTACAGAAATGAATGAGTTTGCACTAAAAGTAAGTAAAGAGATTTTTCCCGGTTTTATTTTGTGTCTTGAGGGAGATTTAGGAGCTGGAAAAACAACTTTTACAAAATTTCTAGGGCTTGGAATGGGATTTACTGATAACATTAACTCTCCGACATTTACAATACTAAAAATATATGAAGGAGAATTAAACCTTAATCACATGGATGTTTATAGATTAAACGGCATTGGTGCTGATTATGATCTTGAGGAATACATTTATAGCGATGATGTTTGTGTTATAGAATGGTACAAAAATATTATTGAAAGTATCCCCGAAGAGAGGTTAGTTATAGAAATAGAAATTATTGATGAAACTAAGAGACTATTAAAGATTGAAGGTGTTGGTAAATATGAAAAAATCGTACAAAAGATTAGTAATTGATTCAGCAACTAAATACCTTTATATAGCTCTTTTTGATGGGAATAACGAAATTGCAAAGTTTTATGAAGCGGGAAATAACGATCACTCTGTAAAACTAATGACAGAGATAAAAAGGCTATTTGATAATAATAACCTTAAAATGGACAATATTGATGAAATTATTATCGGAATAGGTCCAGGAAGTTACACAGGTCTTAGAATTGGCGTTGTTATTGCGAAGATGTTTGGATGGAATAACAATATTTTAGTTAAGACAATTAGTAGTTTGGCGTTAATAGCTAGTTCCTATAGTGGTGAAAAATTAATTATACCTGAAATTGATGCAAGAAGAGGAAATTCATTTTTAGGAGCATATATTAATAAGGGGAAACGGCTAGAACTAGTAAAAGAAGAAGAGTTAACAAATTTGGAAGATTACAAAAACTCAATGGAATTAGAATATGAAGTAGTAAGTAATGGAGAACCAAATATCGTAAAAATTCTTGAATCTGATTTATTAATAAGTGTAAACGATATTCACGGCTTAAATCCTAACTATTTAAGAATTACTGAAGCAGAGAGGAATCTCAAGTGATTCATTAAATATACACATTATTTTAGTATTATATACCTTAAGAGAAGGTGGTGATCTCGTGAGCATACTTAACATCAAGAATTTACATAAGAGTTATACACATGGTAATAACACCACACATGTCTTAAAAGGCATCAATTTAGATATTGAAGAAGGTAGTTTTGTTTCGATTCTTGGTAGAAGTGGATCGGGAAAAACTACTCTTTTGAATGTAATAAGTACATTACTAGAATACGATAAAGGGAAAATCGTGATTGATGGGCAAGATATTTCAAAAGCGAATAAAAAACGAATTAATGTAATAAGAAACAACTATATTGGGTTTGTTTTTCAAGAATTCAACTTAGTAAAAGATATGAGTGTTCTTGATAATGTAGCAACGCCATTAATTTTAAATGGAATAAGCTTTAAAGAGGCTAGATTAAAAGCTACTTTGGCTTTAGAACAAGTTGGATTAGCTCAATACGCAAAAATACGTCCTCCTGAGTTAAGTGGTGGACAACAACAACGTGTAGCGATTGCAAGAA
>JAOZSP010000111.1 GCA_029939615.1 Candidatus Izemoplasma sp.
CCACATTTTTCTTCTTTTTTATGTTTTGCTAGTTTATAATTAGATTAGATTACATCAAGGAGTGGTTATATGGCAAGTATAAAAGATGTTGCAAAACAAGCAGGAGTAGGTATTGCAACTGTATCACGAGTTATTAATTATAGTGGTTATGTAAAAAAGGAAACTCGTGAAAAAGTTGAAAAAGTTATTGCTGAATTAGAGTTTAAACCTAATGAAATTGCCAGAAGTATGACTAAACAGAAAAATGGAATTGTTGCTTTTATTATTCCTAATTCAACTCATTTATTTTTTGGTGAATTAGTTCATTTTGTTGAACAAGAGTTATTTGAGTATGGATATAAACTAATGGTTTGTAACTCATCTGAGAAAATCGAAAAAGAATTAGTTTATTTAGAAATGTTGAAGAACAATAGGGTTGATGCTGTTGTTTTATTAACTAATAATGATATTGAGGATTACTTAGATAAGAAATTACCTCTTATTTCATTTGATCGTCGTTTTAAAGATGTACCTTATGTTGCAAGTGATAATTATGCTGGTGGTATTATGGCTGCAAAATATTTAATTGAATCTGGATGTAAAAATCTTATGTTTATTGGAGATGACGCTCAAGGTGAAACAACATCGGTGATTACAGAAGTATCGAATAGAAGATTGGGATTTATGGAATTTGCTAAAGATAAAGGATTAACCGATGTTATAAATGTTGAATACCCTTTAGGAGATTATGTAAAAATCCCTTATGATATTCATAAACGAATTGGAGAACATGTGGATGTTGATGGTATTTTTTGTATAAGTGATGCTGTAGCCGCAGAGGTGGTAACCGAATTAGAAAAAAGAGGTAGAAAAGTACCTGAAGATGTTAAAGTTGTGGGGTTTGATGGAGGAAGAAGTTTTATTAATCTTGGAAAATCGATTACTTCAATTGGACAAAATCCTAAGAAAATTGCTGAAGCTATCGGGAAAATGATAAATGCTTACTACGAAAAAGAACCAATTACTAATCAAATTATTCCGATATATTTTTTCAAGGGGGATACCGCATAACTGTGGGATAAATAAGAATAAGTCAAAAGATGTAACCAGTTTCACAATTGACAACGCTTACAATTTAGTGATATACTAATGTAAAGTGACTTATTCTTTTTTTTATACACCATTATGGAAACCTTTCCTTATTTAGAGGATTTTATGATTAAGAGATGTATATACAATAGAAGATGAAGAAAAAAATGAATCACTATCTATTTTTTTAAACCATTATGGAAACCTTTCCCTATTTTTTGTAAGAAGGAGAACTATTATGACAACAAAAAGATCTTTTAAGTTATGTAATGATGGAAAAGGTATTACATTGATTGGTGAAGTTCTAATTGATAAAATCCATGATGGCTTAACAAAGAGTGTTAAAGTGCTATGTGGAGGTAGTCCGGCTAATATTGCAATTAATTTAGTTAACTTAGGAATTAGCAATGTGAAATTTCATGGTGCTATTGGAAATGATGATTACGGTAAATTGATTTTAAATAAGTTTAATGAAAATAGTATTTTAACTAATAGTATTAACATTACAAAATATCCTACTTCGGTAGTGGAAATAAATAAAACAACAAATACACCAATTCCTAATTTTATAAGGGGAGCGGATTATCACATAACCTTAACAGAAGAAATGGTATTTGATATAAAAAGAAGTAATATTGTTCATTTCTCATACTGGCCATTATCTAATGAACCAGCTAAATCAATGATTCTAGAAGTTATTGAGATTGCGAAAGCAAGTAGGACAATAATAGGATTTGACCCTAACTACCATAGTGAACTTACAACAGAGCAAAGTATTACTATTGAAGAGATTAAGGAAGTTATTTCAAAAGTTGATATTATTAAGCCTAGTATTGATGATTCACAACGAATATTCGGAAAAGGATATGCTATTGAAGAGTATCTAGATATGTATGTTAAATTAGGTGCAAAACTAGTTGTTATGACCTTAGGTGAACAAGGGTTAATAGCAAGTTATCAAGGTAAGACCTATAAATTAGGCACGTATGCTAAAGACATTGTTGATGCTACAGGTGCAGGAGATGCATTCTGGAGTGGAATGTATGCTGCAATATTAAATAATGAATCATTAGAAGATATTTTAAAAAGTGGAAATATATGCAGTGCTTATAACCTTTCATATATTGGTGGAGATAGTAATTTACCATCATATATTACTCTAAAAGAAAAGTATAAAATAGGAGAATAACTATGCATATTGTATTTCTAAATCCTCAAGGTAATTTTGATAGATTAGATTCTTATTGGACAATGCATCCTGATTTTGGAGGACAGTTAGTTTATGTTAAAGAAATCGCGATTGAAATGGCCAAATTAGGACATAAAATAGATATTATAACAAGGTTAGTTATTGATTCTAGTTTTCCGGAATTTAGTGAACAATTTGATTCATATGAAAACGTTGAAAACTTACGAATTGTGAGAATTCCTTGTAGCAGTAATGAATTTATAAATAAAGAACAATTATGGGAGCATTTAGATGAATGGACTGATAATATAATTAATTTTTATATTGAAGAAGGAAAGATGTTTGATTTTGCGACAGGGCATTATGGTGATGGTGGATTAGCTTGCGCAATGATCAAAGAAAAAAAGGGAATACCATATTCTTTTACAGGACATAGCCTGGGCGCTCAAAAATTCGATAAATTGAATAATAATTTTATGAATTTTAGTGAATTGGAAAAAAAATACCATTTCACAAAAAGAATAATTGCAGAAAGAACAGCAATTAAATACAGTGATAAAATATTTGTTTCAACATTACAAGAACGAGATGAGCAATATAGTCATAAGCTATATTTTGATGCAAATATAAAGTCAAATCCTCTTAATTTTATTGTTGCTCCACCAGGGGCAAACACTTCAGTATTTGCCCCCTACGGGAGCAATAAAGATGGTGAGGATTTATATATGAAAATTGAAAAGACAATAAAAAGAGATATTTCAAAAAGCAGACAACTTTTACCTTTTATAATTTTAGCAAGTAGAATTGATGAAAAGAAAAATCATATTGGATTAGTAGAAGCTTTCAGTACAAATGTAAAATTACAAGAGAGAAGTAATATTCTAATATCACTTCGTGGTATTGAGAATCCTTATGATGATTATAGTAGTTTGAAACAAGATGAAATAGTTATTATGGACAAAATTATGAAAGTTATTAAAGATAATAATTTGCTTGGAAAAGTTATGTTTATGAGTATTAATTCACAATATGAATTAGCAAGTACTTATCGTTATATGGCTTCTAGAAAAAGTGTATTTGTTTTAACAGCACTTTATGAACCGTTTGGATTAGCACCTATTGAAGCTATGAGTGCGGGGTTGCCTGTTGCGGTTACGAAATATGGTGGACCTAGCAAGGTCTTATGTGAGAATAATAAAGAGTTTGGTGTATTGCTAGATGTTCATGATATAAATAATATTAGTGAAGGTATTAATAGATTATTTGATAATTATCAATATTTTAAGGAACAAGGATCAAAAAGAGTGCTAAGTAAATATACTTGGAATGTAACTGCGAAAATATATTTAAAGGCTATTAAAGAAGTAGTATCAAATCCGTATAACGTTAATGTGGAGGTGCCATTATATTTTAAATCAAAAGATTTAAACGATCTCGATACTAATTTTATAATAAAAAGATATGAATGAGAGGGTGGATTTATGAAGAAAATAGATTTTAAAACTAAGTTGGCACATATTCTTTTATCAATTTATGCTATTATTGTTTTACCATTTATTTTGCTATCAAAAGTAATTGATTGGGGAATCAATATATTTGTTAGTGCAATAAATAAAGACCGAAGCGACAAAAATGATGGAAGTACCGAAACTAAAAAAGAAATAGAACCTGTTCAAATCATAAAATTTAAAGATGATAAAGAACGTTCGACAGCTGGAAAATATTTATATGACGTTTGGTTTGGACCATCATATACAGCACAAAACAACCGTGTATTTGTTTACTTTTTGTTGCCTTCATTTGGTAGTTTTATTTTATTTGTTTTTATCCCATTTATTAACGGATTATGGTTGAGTTTAACAGATTGGACTATTATAAAGACAGACCCATCGTTTATTGGGTTAGAAAACTACAAAACGATATTTTCTGATTATAAATTTGTTTATTCATTCACAAGAACTGTAATGTACTCAGTATTGAATATTTTGGCAATTAACCTTGTTGCTTTTGGATTAGCGTTATTAGTTGTTCAAAAGTTTAAATTAAAGAATTTATATCGAGCAGCATTCTTTATGCCAAACCTTATTGGGGGATTAGTATTGGGTTATATTTGGCAATTTATTTTTAATAAAGCTTTAGAATCTTTAGGTGGAATCTTCAGCCCAAGTTTAATTACTAACGGGAACACAGCATTATTAGGATTGATAATTGTTATATCATGGCAATATGCAGGGTATATTATGATGATCTATATTGCTGCTTTACAAAATGTTCCACAAGATTTAGTTGAAGCTAGTAAAATAGATGGGGCAAATGCATGGCAAAGATTAAAAACTATAACGTTGCCATTAATTGCACAATCTTTTACAATCGCAATGTTCTTAACTTTAACAACATCATTTAAACAGTTTGATACAGTCGTTTCATTAACACAAGGAGGCCCGGCAACCAAGTTGCCGTTATGGCTATAAGGTTTGTTTAATATTGGATTCCAACCTGCTGTACAATCAACTGATTTAATTGCAATAAATATTTATGAAACAGCATATGCTTATCGAGAAATGGCTGTTGGACAAGCTAAAGCTATTATCTTCTTCATCGTATTATTGATTGTTTCTCTTGTACAAGTCCGTATTAATCAAAAAAGAGAGGTGGAATTGTAATGAAAAAACAAAATATAAAACTTATTATTGGTGAAGTATTTACCTTTATATTGATGATAGTATTCTTTTTCCCATTTATGATGATTATATTTAATGCTGCGAAAGACGATACAGAAATTATTAGAAATCCACTATCACTACCTACTAATTTACTGAATATGTATCACAACGCTATTGAAATATTAGGAAGAGATAATATTGATTATTTTCAATCGTTTGGATATTCAACAATAATTACAGTTGTTAGTTTAATCGCTATTGGGACATTTAGTGCAATGGCTGCTTGGGTACTTGTAAGAACAAAAACAAAATATTCTGTTTTTATCTTTATGTTGTTCTTAAGTGGAATGGTTATACCTTTCCAAGTTGTTATGCTTCCGTTAGTAAGATTATTACAAACAATGAAAGATGTAACAGGAATCCCGTTTAAAGGGACCGTGCATGGTGTTATACTAGCTTATATTGGGTTTGGGGCACCGTTATCTGTCTTTATGTTCTATGGATTTATTAAGTCAATACCAATGGATATTGAAGAAGCGGCAATAATTGATGGATGTTCTAAATCACAAGTGTTCTTTAAAATTATATTACCGATATTAAAACCAATATTCGTTACAATGTTAGTTTTAAATGGTATGTGGATATGGAATGATTATCTATTACCGTTACTAATTTTAGGTAAAGGAACTGATGTCCAGACCTTACCTCTGAGTGTAGCTAATCTAGTTGGGTTCTATGATAAAGAATGGAGCTTAATCTTAACCTCTGTATTAATGGCTGCTATTCCTGTAATTGTTTTATTCTTATTTGCACAAAAACATATTATTAAAGGTATGACATCAGGAGCTATTAAATAGTGAATTTAATAAAACGTGAAAATCGTTTTAAACCCAAAGAACTATTAGTTGATGAAACAATATTTAGTGTAGCTAATGGCTTCTTAGGAACACGAGGGA
>JAOZSP010000112.1 GCA_029939615.1 Candidatus Izemoplasma sp.
AGTAGTAAGGGAAACTACTAAATTCTCGGTATACGGGTCGAAATGGTGGAGAATACTGGGCTCGAACCAGTGACCCCTTGCTTGTAAGGCAAGTGCTCTCCCAACTGAGCTAATCCTCCAAAGTCTATTAATATAATATCATTAAAATTGCTAAATGTCTATACTCTTTTAGTCTTCTTTTACTAGTAAAAATATCTTTATTTATGACCTAGAATAAATTATACTTTTTATAGATGCAATAAAACGAGGAGGAAGCTATGAAATTTGAAGAATTTAAATATGAAAGACCCAATTTAGAGGAGTATAAGAAAAGAAGTAATAAGTTGTTAGAGCTTTTAGCTACTGGGAAAACACTATCTGTTGAACTAGAAGCTATTGATAACGTTTTTAAGCTTCAAGATGAAATGTCTACTCTATATAATTTAGTATCAATTAGATATAGCGTTGATACTACTAATGAGTTTTATGAGAAAGAACAAGATTATTTTAATGAAATAATGCCACATCTTCAACAATTAGAAACAACTTTTTTAAAGAAACTCCTAGATTCTGAGTATCGCAAAGAACTTGTTGAAAAATTTGGAACATTAATTTTTGAAAAAGGAGAATTAGCACAAAAAACATTTAGTCCCGAAGTAATAAATGAGTTACAACAAGAAAATAAACTTTCAACAGAGTACTCAAAACTACTTGCTGGAGCTAAAATTAAGTTTCAAGATGGAACCTATAATCTTAGCCAAATGAGACCTTTTACACAAAACACTAATAGAGAAGTAAGACGCCAAGCTCAACTTGCTGTTTCATGTTATTTTGAAGAAAATGAAGAACAAATTGATCGTATATACGATGACATGGTTAAAATACGAACTATAATAGCTAAAAAACTAGGATACAAAAACTTTGTTCAATTAGGATATGATCGTTTGGGACGTACTGATTATAACCATGTTGATGTAAAAGGATATCGTGATCAAATCTTAGAAAGTGTTGTTCCTTTAGTTACTGAATTAACTGCTAGAAAAGCAAAACGTTTAGGAATAAGCAATCCTAAATCATATGATTTAGCTTTATCATTCTTAAGTGGTAACCCTACACCTAAAGGAGATTCTACTTGGCAAACTAATCATGCTAAAGATATGTATGAAGAAATGTCTCCTGAGACTGGTGAATTTATCAACTTTATGATAGACCATAATCTATTAGAACTAGATAGTAAAGCCGGTAAATCAGGTGGTGGATATTGTACTTATCTTCCTGATTACAACGCACCATATATCTTTGCCAACTTTACAGGTACTTCTGGTGATGTAGATGTTCTAACTCATGAAGCAGGACACGCCTTCCAAGTATATTCAAGTAGAAATCATATACCTGAATACAGATGGCCAACAATGGAAGCTGCAGAAATACATTCAATGAGTATGGAATTTCTAGCATGGCCTTGGATTAATAAGTTTTTTGAAAAAGATACCAACAAATATAAATTCAATCATTTAGCGGGTGCTTTATCATTCTTACCTTATGGTGTATTAGTAGATGAATTCCAGCATGGAATTTATGAAAACCCTGAATTAACTCCAGCACAAAGAAAAACCTTATGGCGTAAAATAGAGAAGAAGTATTTACCTTTTGTAGATTATGACGACGATAAATTCTTAGAAAAAGGTACATACTGGTACCGCCAAGGACATATCTTTGGAGTTCCATTCTATTATATAGATTACACGTTAGCTCAAGTATGTGCTTTCCAATTTTGGGTGAAGAGTAGAGAAAATCATCAAGCTGCGTTTGATCAATATCTAGCTTTATGTAAATTAGGTGGTTCAAAAAGCTTTGTAGATTTAGTAGAAAGCGCAAAACTAAAGAATCCATTTAAGAAAGGAACAGTTGAGGATATAATCATCCCAATAAAAGCATATTTAGATAGTATTGACGACACAAAATTATAAACAAGCTCAATGAGCTTGTTTTTTTGTACAAAAAAATCACACTAAATTCGTGTGATTAAACTCAATATGGTGACCCGTACGGGATTCGAACCCGTGAATGCATGCGTGAAAGGCATGTGAGTTAAGCCGCTTCTCCAACGGGCCTTTTTATTGCTTTTTTATTATAACAAAGATTTATTTAAAAAGTCAATAAGAAAGAGAAAACTATAATTCTCCACGTTTAACTCTATCAATCAATTTTATTACTTCTTCCTTAATTAAATCCCTAGTTTCTTCAAACCCAGATTTCGGTCCACCTGAAGGATCATCTAGTCCCCAGTCTTCTCTTTGCTTGGTAGGAATATATGGACATTCCACTCCACACCCCATAGTAACTAAGATATCTAGTTTTCGAGGTATTTCAGGTATAAGTTTACTATAGGCATGAGACATATCAACATTTGCATCTCTCATCACTTCTAGTGCCATAGGCTTAGGAGCACTATATTCTTCAGTCCCAGCTGAATAAACTTCTAATACATCATTACCTAACTTCAAAGCCCATCCTTCTGCCATAATGCTTCTACAGCTATTGTGAACACAAATAAATGCTACAACTTTCTTCATAAACAGTACCTCCATAAATATCTAGTAGTTATATATAGTTTACCTAAACTAGCGATTTATTCAACAAATATATTTAAAAAAACGGAATAAATTCCGTTTTGTTTTTAATGGCGGAGTAGGAGAGATTTGAACTCTCGCGCCGCGTCAACGACCTATACCCTTAGCAGGGGCACCTCTTCAGCCACTTGAGTACTACTCCATGGTGTTAGCCTTTATATAATAATATATTTTAGGCTAACTGTCAATAATATATAATGTTATTTTAGATAATTATTTTTATGATGTATATGGAGCGTTTTCTTTAATCATTGTAAGTTGTAAACGATGTCTTTTAAAATCAACGTCTTTAACCCAAACAGTAACTATTTCTCCAACAGATACAACATCTAACGGATGTTTAACATATCCTTTTTTAAGTTGTGATATATGAACTAACCCATCATCCTTAACACCACAATCAACAAAGGCACCAAAATCAACAACATTACGAACTGTTCCTTTTAATTCCATACCTACCTTAAGATCATCTAATTTTAAAATATCACTTCTTAAAATTGGTGCTTCAACATCATCACGAGGATCTCTTAACGGTGCAACAAAGATATCAAGAATATCTTCTAAAGTATTTAATCCAGCACCAAGTTTATTAGCTAGTTGCTTTTTATTTATATTCGCAAATTTAAGTTTTAAAATCATACTTCCGATGTCATTTTCAGAAAGTCTTAATTCTTTCATAATACTTTCAGCTAGATCATAACTCTCAGGATGTATACCTGTTTTATCAAATGGATTTGTACTATTTAAAACACGTAGGAATCCAATTGCTTGTTCAAATGCCTTATCTCCCATACGAGGAACTTTCTTAAGATCATCACGATTTTTAAAAGCACCATTAGTATCACGATACTTAACAATATTTGTTGCGACAGTTTTATTTAGACCGGCAACATACTGAAGTAATTGAACACTTGCTGTATTAACATTAACACCTATTTGGTTAACTGCGGTTTCCACAACAAAGTCCAATGAATCACTTAAATTCTTTTGTGCCACGTCATGTTGGTATTGTCCAACACCAATACTTTTTGGATCTATTTTTACAAGCTCACTTAAAGGATCTTGTAATCTTCTTGCTATACTTACAGCACTTCTTTCTTCAACAGCTAAATCAGGAAATTCTTTTCTAGCTAAATCACTTGCACTGTAAACTGAAGCCCCTGCTTCACTTACTATAATATAATATACTTTTTTATTAATATCTTTTTCAACATATTTTATAACATTGATTACAAACTGTTCTGTTTCTCTTGAAGCAGTACCATTACCAATAGCAACAACATCAATATCATGCTTCTTAATTAAGTTTGCCACTTTTCTACCAGCTGTATTTCTTCTTTCAGGACTAACTTTCTCACCAGGAAACTTTTGATGTGGATAAATAACATCAATTTCAATCATTTTCCCTAGTTTATCAACTACTGATAATTTACATCCTGTACGATACGCTGGATCAACACCTAGAACCATTTTTCCCTTCATAGGTGGTTGTAATAATAAAGCTCTTAAGTTTTCACTAAAAATATGAATAGCATTAGCATCAGCTTTTTCAGTAAGCTCACTTCTTAATTCTCTTTCAATAGAAGGTTGAATTAATCTTTTATAAGCATCTTTAATGGCATCTTGTACATGAGATACTACAAAAGACGAACTATTCTTAACTATTTTCTTCTCTAAATAACTATGAATTTTCTCATTCTCGATTACAATTTTTACATTTAATACTTTTTCTTTTTCAGCGCGGTTAATAGCTAAAGCACGATATAATTTTACCTTGCTAAAATTATCCTTATAATCATAATACATTTCATAAGTATCATTTTCATCTTTCGCATTCTTCTTCATTTTTGATTGAAGAATCCCGTTTTGATAAGTATAATTCCTAATCCATTTACGATATTCTACCGAATCACTAATCGCTTCAGCAATAATATATAAAGCACCTTCAATTGCTTTTTCAACAGAAATAACTTCTTCTGTTATAAACTCTTTAGCTTTTTCTTCTAAGCTACCCTCAGTTGGATATGTCTCAATATACTCAGCTAAAGGTTTTAACCCTTGTTTAATCGCAATTGTTGCTTTTGTTTTCTTTTTCTCTTTAAAAGGACGATAATAATCTTCTACATCAACAAGTTTCTCCGCTTTTAAGATATCGTTTCTTAACTCCTCAGTTAACAATCCTTTTTCATCAATCAAACGAATAACATCTTCTTTTCTTTTTAGAAGATTTACTCTATACTCGTATTCTTTATTAATATCTCTGATTTGTTCTTCATCTAAAGCACCTGTTTGCTCTTTACGATAACGGGCGATAAAAGGTACCGTATTACCTTCATCCAGTAAAAGTAAAACTGTTTCTACTTGCTTTCTTTTAATTTGTAGTTTACTCGTAATCTCACTTACTAACTTTTCATTAATTTCCATATTCTTTTCCTCCTATAGAGATAAAAAAGCCTTAAAAAGGCTATTTATATCAATTAACATATCCATATGTTCCATCGTCAACAGCATCAATAGTCTCAACTATTAATATTTTACCTACAGATAAATCAACGATATTTCCATCCACAACAGTAATCAATGTTGGTGTTCCATTCATCGGACTTCCAGAATCAGGATCGACTATAGTATTATAGCCTTGTGCTCCATATGATTCTAAAAAGTACACTTTCATTCCAAGATCATTATTATTTGCAAATCTTAATACTTGTTCTTTTATTTCAACACAGTGCCCACAGTTAGACCCATAAAAATATACAAAATACTGTTCTTCGGGCATTGAATCTATTTGTTGATAACTTGTTAGTTCCTCAAATGAATCATAATTTAAAGGAGGATTAATAAGGCTATTAATAACTATTGCACCTATTATAGCTAAAACAACGCCAGCAAACCCTAAAATAAGATAAGTTAAAAACTTATCATCATTACCTTTTCTCTTTTTACTTGATTTATATTCTGCCATTTTATTCAACTCCTAGCCTAATATATTCTATTAAAAAAACACAAAATATGCAAGTAATATAATTTTATATTACCTAAAACATCATAATACTAATACTTGTAGAAGGAACCAACAAATTTTGATATAATAATTATAGAAGATATTTGAGGAGGGAAATGCATGGCTACTTATGAGCTTAAATATTTGCAACAACTCGGAAAAGAGTTTTCAACTGTTCAAGAAGTTAGTACTGAATTGATTAACTTAACCGCAATACTAAATCTACCCAAAGGGACAGAACACTTTTTATCT
>JAOZSP010000113.1 GCA_029939615.1 Candidatus Izemoplasma sp.
ACAGGGAGTTTTTCAAGGGAAAGACCAAAATGTTTCATTACCTTGTAATCCATCTTTAGAATCTATATTAGTTGTTCATGCACCAAATTCTAAGCTTGATGAAAGAAAAGCAATAACTAAATTACTAAAATCAAAGAGTATTGTTGAAGAATGTAAACCTTTAAAAGATCAAGATTTACGAGGATGGATAAAAAGACAATTGGGAAAAAATAATATCTCAATTGACGTTGATGCAATGAATGAAATGTTAAAACGAGTTGAGAATAATACAGAAGTATTGGTTAATGAGACCAGTAAACTAGTTTTATACTCTGAAGGATATAAAAAAGTTGATCTAGATACAGTAAAAAGAGTGATTACAAAGAATGTAGAAGATAATGTTTATGAAATAACTAATATGTTACTTGAAAATAAACGTGGTAGAGCTCTCGAAATATATAGTGATTTAATAATGCATAGTGAAGATCCATTACGAATCTTAGGTATACTGGTAAATAAATATCGAGAAATTCTTCATACAAAAATACTTTTAAAACAAGGAAAAGATAAAGCGGATATTGCAAGTTATTTTAATGCTACTAGCGGGAGAACATATTATATGATGAAGAACGCTAGAAGCGTTAGCACAGACCTTGTAAAGAAACAACTTAGAACATTAGAGGATATTGATTATAAAATTAAGACGGGACGAATTGATAAAAAAATAGGATTGGAGTTATTCATCCTTGGAGCATAAAAAAAACGACAAATTTTTATTTGTCGTTTTAAATTACTTAATTTCGTTTACTCTTTTAGCTAGTCTTGACTTTTGTCTAGCGACATAGTTTTTATGATTGATACCTTTTGTTACTGATTTGTCCAATCTTTTGGACGCTTCTGCTAAAAATTTAACTGCAGCTTCCTTGTCATTGTTTTCGATACTTTCATCAACGTTTTTAAAAGCTGTTTTTAAACCTGATTTTCGTGCTGCATTTGCAAGACGTCTTTTTTCATTAGTTTTATTTCTTTTCATTTGTCCTTTGATATTTGCCATTTATGTCACCTCCATTTAACAAGCGTTATAATTGTAACAAAATCAAAACTAAAAAGCAACTATAATTTACTATTAATTAGTTTTGTTAAATTTTCTTCAAATTTGATGTCGTTTTCTTTAGTTCTTTTCCTTGGACCACGCATTTTTTTATGCTTTCTAAGTTTTTGATTAGTGGCTCTTTGTGTTAATAAACTTAAGATATTATCATCATCATAAATTAATCCGTTTTGACTTATAGGAAAAGTTTTTTTACTTAAAGCCATCGTTGCAACTCCATAGTCCTGAGTTACTATTATATCACCTTTTAATGACTTGTTTATTAAAAAGTAATCAACACTATCGGCACCCTTATCTAAAATAAATACTTTGCTATATCCATCATCATAAACATGAGAGTTATCCAAAAACATCAATACTTCAATATTGAATGTTTTTGCTTGTCTAACAATGATCTTTTTTACTGGACATGCATCTGCGTCTACTAATATTCTCATACTATCACCGTGAATAGTATATCAAAAAATAACTCAATTGGCTCTTTTATTAATTATTATCTTATAAATAATTGTGTAACAGTAAAAATTACACCTTTTCTTTTCATTATCCATTGTAATAATTAGTCCTAAAGAGAAACAGCGGAAAGACTAAAATCAAAATTAAAAAATATTGATTTTGAAATATAGAATATGTTAATGTATTAATTGCGTAAACTTTGCTATAATATAAATAAGGTGGTGGTACAATGATTTTAGCCATGGGTGAAATAAATCATTTAGAAGTATTAAGAGAAACTGATTTTTCATATATTTTAGGTGACCTTGAGCAAGAAGTCTTTCTTCATAAAAATCAAGTCGAAGGAGAGATTGAAGTTGGTGAAAGAATAGAAGTTTTTCTTTATTTCGATAACCAAAAACGAATTACAGCTACAATGAGAAAACCTTTAGTAGATCAAGATAATCCAGCGTTTTTAGAAGTTATTGATGTTAATTATCATTTAGGAGTTTTCTTGAATGTAGGATTAATAAAGGATTTATTATTGTCTCGGGATGATTTGTCTTTTATAAGAAATGAATGGCCGAGAAAAGGTGACAAAATTTTTGTGAAAATGAAAGCTTCAAGAAATCAGTTGTCTGCTAAGATAATACCAAGATATAGTATAGCTAAATACTTGAAACCTGAAGAAGAATTAGTTGAGGGTGAAAAATATCTAGCTTATAATGTTTATAAAACAGAAGAAGGAAACGTATTTATCACTGAAAAAGGACATTATATTTTTGTCTATTTTAAACATATGAGAAAAGTCTACCGTTTAGGAGAACAAGCTGAAGTCAAAATTAGTATTGTTAAAGGTGGTTTTGATTATAATGGAACATTAATAATGCAAAAAGAATTAATGATGAGTGAAGATGCTTTAAGAATAAAAGAGTATTTACAAAAACATGATGGTGAAATGTCATTTACAGACAAATCTAGCGTTGAAGACATCGAAGAAGTATTTCACATGTCAAAAAGCGCGTTTAAAAGAGCTTTAGGAGTCCTATATAAAAGCAAAGCAGTCTTACTTGAAAAAGATAAAACAGTAATTGTTAAAGACGTTGAAAATTAGTCGACATTAGTATATAATAAAATCAAAAAAATAACATAAAAGGTGATATTATGGGACGTAAATTTGAAGTAAGAAAAGCATCGATGGCAAAAACAATGTTACATAAAAGTAAACTATATTCACGTTACGGTAAAGAAATCTATATGGTAGCAAAAACAGGAGGAGCTAATCCTGATGCAAACCTATCATTAAAACATTTGATTGAACGAGCAAAAAAAGCACAAGTGCCAACTGATGTAATTAAAAGAAATATTCAAAAAGCTGAAAAAGGTATTGGTGAAGATTTTGTTGCAATCCGTTATGAAGGATTTGGACCTGGAGGTATTGGAATTATTGTTGATACTCTTACAGACAACGTAAACAGAACAGTAAGCGAAGTAAGAAACTGTTTTACAAAAACTCAAAGTAAATTAGGAGTAAGTGGTAGCGTTGAACATGGATATCGCCATCTATCGCATATTAGTGTTAAAGGAATGGATGAAGAAACTGTTTTTGAGACTTTATTAATGAGTGATCTTGATATTAACGAAATTGAAGAAGAAAACGGTATTGTAGAAATTGAAGCAAATGGATACGATATAAGTAAAATTCAAAAAGCATTAGAAGATGAAGGTGCTGAAATAATTGATGCTGAAAAAGGATGGTATCCTTTAGATTACATTGAATTAGATTCTGAAAATAAAGGTTTATTTGATAAATTTATGGAGCTAATTAATGATGTTGAAGATGTTCAAGAAGTATTTCATAACGTTAAAACAACCGATTAATTAAAGAGTGGATCTCCACTCTTTTTCTTGTTAAATATTTGGTCAACTGTTATAATTAGGAGAACTTTTAAGATAGGAAGATATTCATGAAAAAATCTGTTGTTATTGTATTAATTTTATATTTTTTCCAAGGTCTTATTCATAACCTTGGACATCCAATTACTCCTGACTTTGTTGGAGATTTAGGTATTGAGGATTACATGTTTGGTGTATTTTTTGCATTAATGAGTTTTGGACTTGTTTTGGGAGGTCCATTTTGGGGTATCTTAGGAGATAGAGGAAACAAAAAAACATTGATATTAATTGGATTAGTAATTTATTCGATAGGACAGTATATATTTGGTAATGTTCACAATACTTATATAATGATGATTGTTCGCTTTTTATCAGGATTTGGAGTTAGTGCTAGTGTAACATTGTTAATGTCATATTTAATTGAGATATCTTGTAAGGATAAAAAAACACGTAACATTGCATTTGGGACTGCTGCAATGGCAATAGGTGCTAGCATTGGTTACTTAATTGGAGGGTATTTACCAGAGATTCTAAATGGTGAACCAATTGTAGAAAACTCAGTGGGATTATACAGTGTAGCAGCAGAAAATATCTTTTTAATACAAGCAATTACTAACGTATTTTTTGCGCTCACTGCATTCATATTATTAAAAAATAATCATAATGGAGTAAAACAAACTAAAAAATCAAGTTTCTTCCAAGGGTTTAAAGATATTAGAGAAATGGGAATGAACCTAAATGTATTTCTAATTAGTTTAACTTTTGTATCTATTGGAGCGATAAATATTTCTAAATATCTTGAAGTATATATATCAGATTTAGGATATGGAAGTGAAGGGATTGGTAAATTTGTTTTTGTAACGGGAATTGTTAGTATTGTTACAACAGCTACAATAATTCCATTAGTAATTAAACTTAAAAGAGACGTTATGATTATGGTATTAGTAAATATTGTTAGCGCAATAATCTTGTTTAGTGTATTTAGAATAAATGAAGTGATGATTGCTCTTTATACATTATTTATGTTTTATGTTGTAATGAAAGCTATCTATGCTCCTCTTGAAACATCGTTTATTTCATCATTTGCAAAAGATGGAGAATATGGGAAAGTTATGGGAGTTAGACAATCATTTTTTGCAATTGGGTTTGTAATAGGACCTCTTATTGGAGGATTCCTTTATGACATAAAACCACTACTTGTATTTGATTTTAGTGTATTGATGTTTATAATAGCCGCAATCTTGGTTGTTTTAGTAAAAAATAATATCAAAAGAGAACTAAAAAATAACAAAGAAATAGATGTTGTATAAACAAGATTTTAATTAATTAAATAATTGAGAATATCTAGTATCTATGGTATAATTTTCTTTGAGGTGTTTATATGAATTTACCAAATAAATTAAGTATGTTTAGAATTATTTTAGTACCTGTTTTAGTGTATTTTTATTATCAAGAAATGTGGTATATAACAGCTGGTGGAAGTGGCGTTATTTTCCCCTATTTTTTAGCACCAATTTTTATTGTTGCATCACTTACTGATTTTTTAGATGGATATATTGCAAGAAAAAGAAATTTGGTTACTACATTTGGAAAATTTATTGATCCTTTAGCAGATAAATTAATTGTTATGGCAGCATTGTTAATTTTAACTAATCCAGAGCAATTAAGTTCTATTGCAACAATACCTTTATGGATACCAATTGTTATCATGTCAAGAGAGTTTATCGTGACAGGAATTAGATTAGTAGCTGTTGGTGATGGTAAAGTAATTGCTGCTAGTAATTTAGGAAAATATAAAACAGCAACAACAATGGTAGCTTTAGTACTATTATTAATGTTTCCATATTATGAGTTATTCGCAGATATTGGAATATGGATATTATATGTTGGTGTTATACTAACTGTTGTTAGTGGAATAGATTATTTTATTAAGAATAAAGAAGTAATTATTAAATCAATATAAGAAAAAAAGAGAACTTATGAGTATTATACTATTAGTAAAACAAGGAGGATACTTCATGGCTAAAAATGATCGAAAAAAGGCATTAGATACTGCCATAAAAGAAATTGAAAAACAATATGGAAAAGGATCAGTAATGGTTCTTGGAAATGAAAATTTAAATCTAGGATTAGAAACCATTTCAAGCGGCTCTATCTTATTAGATAAAGCATTAGGAATAGGAGGATATCCAAGGGGAAGAATTATCGAAGTTTACGGACCTGAATCTTCAGGTAAAACAACATTTGCGTTACATGCAATTGCTGAAGCACAAAAAGCAGGGGGTTATGCTGCATTTATCGATGCTGAACATGCCTTAGATCCAACTTACGCAAAAGCACTTGGTGTTGATATTGATAATTTAATTCTTTCTCAACCTGATACAG